>CAZCER010000301.1:0-6583 GCA_964497385.1 uncultured Armatimonadia bacterium
CAAGTCGCTACGGCGAGAAGAAGCGTGACGTCCAGGGCTCTCATCCTCCGACGCGCCGTGAGTGAGGCCGGCCGGCGCCGGCGGCGGTCTCCGGGTGGTTCGGGGAGGGACCGGAAGGACCTCTTGGGGGAACGCCGCCTGCCCGCGCGGATCTCGCCTGCACGAAGCGCGTTTCGCGCTCTCTCCCGCGCCCGCCGCCCGGGCGAAGGGGCTCATGCCGCCGTTGGGCGCTCCATGACGTCCCGCCTGTTGGACGCAGGCTCGCGACGCGGAGGCAGAGTGCGCCATCCTGTCCGTGCATCGGGGGAGGGTTCTCGCGGCCAGGCCGGGCCAGGAGCGTGGCGTGAGGGGAAGCGACAGACTGGCGAAGGTTACTCCGCCGGGGGCTCCGCGCCGTCCGGAGGCGGCGGTTGCGCGCCCCCACCGTCTCCCGCGCCGGGTTCTTCCATGCCCTCGAAACCGGGCTCCCCTTCGGGAGGAGCCGCGTCGGGCGTGGGGCCTTCGGGCGTCGGCTCCCCCTCGGGCGGGGCGGCGTCGGCTCCGCCGTCGCGGTCGGCGTTGGGGTCGATCTGGGCGTTCGAGTTGTAGAACACGACGCGCGAGCGGCCCTCGGCGGGCATCGTGATGACCGCTTTCTCCGAGACCCACTGCTCATTGTGCGGCGTGACGACGCGGGGGTTGTTCGGGAAGGTGATGATCTCCGCGTCGTTCTCGTCGATCTCGTAGTTCACGACCTCGGCGAGCAGTGTGTACTCGCCGTCCTGCGACACGGTCTTCACGTTGCCTTGCGCGTAGCCTTTGTCCTCGCCGTAGTCGTAGAAGATTCGGTCGCAGGTCGTGGTCCAGACGCCGTACTCGTACTTCGCGGAGTCGGACTTGGGGTCGAGGTCGGCGGGTTTGTCTTTGTCCTCGGAGACGATCTTCACGTTCTCCGTGAGGGTCGCCGTCTCTTCGTCGAAGTTCATGTCGCAGCGGTTGCTGGTGATCTCGTTGGTCGGGTCGACGATCCGGACGTTGCCGGTGAGCACCGCGGTGTTGTTGTTGCGGTTCCAGACGCAGTGATCGGCGTACATCGTCGTGTCGCCTTGCTTCATCTCGACGTTCCCGACGATCTCCCAGATGCCGTCACCGGTCTCGTTGGCGTGGATCTCCGCGGCGGAGACGAGCATCGGCTTGTCGCGCTCGGCCCGGCGCCCGCTGTTCTGAGCGGTGTCGGGTTCGGTCGCCCCCGCAGGCTCAGCGTTCTCCTGAGCGAGCCCCGCCAGTGCACCCAGAGACAGGCACACGCCCAGCACCAGAGCGGGAAGCACGCGAACTCGTCGAAGCATCGGGATCACCACGCGATCGGAATCTCTCTGGTCATAGGACGCCGGGGTTGATGGTCCCCTTCACGCCCCCGAGCAGCCGCCACGAGCCCGTGTTGAGGCGCGCCTGGGCGCTTCCCGCCTGGAACGATCCCTCGCGAACCGTCGCGGTGACCGGAGACGGGCACACCGCGAGGTCTTCGTCCATGTTGTACTCCACCCGCGGGGTCTCGACGGTGACAGGCCCCGAGTCGCCGCTCCCGACCAGGGTGATCGTTGCGCCGCCGGCAAGGGCGACCATCTTGTCATCGACCTCGGCGGTCTCCGACAGCACCGATCCATCCTCCGTCACCACGGCCACGCGGCCGCTGGCGAGCACGGTGCGCTCCTTGAAGTCGACGTCGACGCGGCCCGCGCGGATCCGGAGCCAGGTCTCCTCTTTCATGCCGGCGAGCCGGGCCTCGTCCGTTTGGGCTCCGGCCGACTCGGCCGCGCCTTTGAGTTCGCCGATCGTCGAGTCGAGCTTCACGTTCCCGATGAGGGCGAGGTCCTCTCCGTCGATGTCGCCGGTCGCGGAGTCCGCCCACATCGCGTCCTTGCCGCGGATGCTCACCGCGACGGTGTGGGGCGCCTGGAACTTCTGGGTCGAGACGTTCACGCGGGCGGTGGAGGTGCGGAGCACCGAGTCGCCCATGGTGGCGGTGAAGAGGCGGCTCGCGAGCAGGAGGTTCGTGTCGGTGTAGTAGACGATCTCCTCGCACTCGAACTCCGCCCCGCCGTGGACCTGCGCCAAGCGCACGCCGTCGGAGATGGTGAGTTCTTTGAGTTGCTCGTCGTAGACGGCGCGGGAGGCGGCGCCCTCGAGATACGGCGCCTCGTCGCGGTAGATCACGACCTTGGAGATGTCGCTGATCTCCGTCCGGGTCTCGTCGCGGCCCACCTCGATGAGGGCCGCGTGGACCTCGGCGGCGAGGCGCGGAGGTTGTCCCTCTTTGGGCTCCTGCCAGACCTGCACGACGCTGTTCTCGATCCGCAGCAGTACGGGGGACTCCGTCTCCTCGGCGGCTTGGGGGCGCTCCCGGAGTTCGATGCGGTACGCGATGAGACCGGCGATCGTGGTGATCGCGATCATCGCGACGAGGCCCCCGCACGAGCCCCATACTTTGATTCGTTCCGACAAAGGCCGCCTCCGGGCGACGGGGATGACAGGATTCGTCCGCCTCAGTTCAGACGTTGAGCGAGAGGGGCCTTTTCGGGTCTCGGCCGTCAGTCGGCGCGCCCGGCCGCCGATCGCAGGTCCGCGAGTTCGGTGAGCACGCCCTGGCTCCAGTCGTTGGCGGACGTGTACGGCACGAGCCCGCGGCAGGCGCGTCGCGCGACTCGAAGGGCGCGGAAGTGCCGCACGGGCCAGAGCCAGCCGCCGCCCGCGTAGTGGGGGAGGTCGCTCTCGCGCATGCGCAGGGGGGCCAGATCGAGCCCCACGGCGCACACGGCGGCGTCCACGTGCCGGCAGAGCCGCTCGAGCGCCTGGTCGTCGGCCGGGGCGGCGAAGACCGCCGTGGCCGTCGCTCCGCGCGAGGCCACCAGCACGACAACCCCGCACGCTCCCGATCGGCCCTCTCGCCAGCGGGCGAGGCACCACGTCACCCGCGCGAACGGCGGGCGGCCTCCGACGGACACGCCCACGCGGAGGTCCTGGTCAATCGCCAGGGCTCGGAGGAAGCCGGAGGCGCCGGGGCCGGCCTCCAGGTCGCCGAGGATCGCCTCCGCAGGGCCCTCATCGCCGCCAAGAGACTCGACGGGGACCGCGCGGCCCGGTCCGCCGGATGCCGCCAGGGCGTCAAGGCCCTCGACGCCGAGCCAGTCTCGCAGAGCGGCCAGAGCGCTCGCGTGCGCGTCCTTCAGGGCCTCCGCGAGCCCCGCGGTCTCCGTTTGCGTGCACACCAGGGCTTCGCGCTGTCCGGCCCACGCGTCCAACGCCAGTCCGTCGGGGGCGCCGGTCACGGCGCGGACGCGAGCCAGCGGGATGGCGAAGGGCGCCTGCGTGGCCGGCACGGCGACCAAGTGGGTGTCGAGGACGGCCAGGGCGGCCCGCTCGCGAATCACGCGCTCGGACTCGTCGAGCCACTCGAGATCCGCCTCGGCCGTGGCAAGGGTCAGCCGATCCGGCAGAGCCAGGGCGGGAAGGAGCGCTCTCGCTCGAGCGCGGGACAGGGCTCTTTCGAGCCCCTCGAGGTCTTCGCCGCGGATGCGCAGGTCGTGGCCCGAGTCGAGGAGCAGGCGTAGGGCGTCGGGTTCGGACCGGAGCCCGGCGATGGCCTCGAACTCGACGAGGAGTGGGCCTCCTCGGTCGCGGGCGATCTCCAGTCGCTCCGGACTGACGCGCACCGAAGCAGGGCCCGACACGAGTCGGGCGCCGTCGGGCTTGAGGAGTTCGACCTCCAGGCGCGCGTCGTAGATGAGTGTCATGGGCTGGCCTGTCCGCAGGGGTCGGGCGGGCTACTTGGTCAGGGAGACCGTCCCGCGCAGGAGCGTTGCGCAGGCCTCCACGCAGTCCTCGATCGAGAGCCGGTTGGTGTTGAGGCACACGTCGTAGTTCTGGGGATCGGCGACATCGACGTTGAAGTAGGCGCGTGTGAACGCCGTGCGCGAGGCGTCGGAGCGCGCGCAGAGCTGCCGGGCCTCGACCTCGCTGATCCCGTACCGGGCCGCGGCGCGCTCGACCCGCTTGTCCAGTGACGCGATGACCCGCACGTGGATGCCGCGGCTCCTCGGCAGGAAGAACCCAACCCCGCGCCCCACGAACACCGCCGACTCCTGCCGCGCGATGGTGCCCACGGCCTCGACGAGGTGTCTCGCGTAGTCGTCGGCGGCCAGGAAGCGATGGTCGATGACGCCCGAGATCCAGTTGTGGACCGAGTTGAACCAGGTCTCGCCGAGCGACTTGACCGCCGCCACACGGACGTTGGCGCGTTCCGCGATGTAGTCGACGATCTCACGGTCATAGAGTTGGAACCCGAGGCGGTCCGCGAGCTGGGCGGCGAGGTCATTCCCCTCGCTGCCGATCTGACGCGAGACGGCCACGTAGGGGAAGACGGCGTCGGGACTCTGAGGGGGAACCGACCGACCCTCGTCGCCGGCGCGACGCTGCGCCTGCCAGAGCGAGATCTGGCGCTCGACGAGTCTCTCGACGTTCGTGCGGCGGGAGCGTTGCATGGGCGGTCACCTCCGACTCAGACATTCGCCGGAGGCCGCGCGGGGCCCTCGCGAGCGGCAAACTAGCGGACCCGAAAGCCAGCGGTCTGGACGGCGGCGGCGAGTTCGGGCTCCGGTCCGTGAGGGATCGCGAGTCGTCGCACCATGCCAAGCCTGCGGGCGGCCTCCACGCGCCAAGCCCAGAGGAGGGCCACAGAGAGCGCCAAGCCGGCGGCCATGATGGCGGTGAGCCAACCGTACCCGAGGCCCGAGGCGGCGCCGACGCCGACGCCCGCGCCCCACGCGGTGAGGACCACGGCTGTCGCCGCCTTGCCGCCGATCTCCATGCCCCAATAGCGCAGGGCCTCCTGACGGTCGTGCGGGTAGGGCGGCAGCCCGTCCGCGAAGCTCTGGAGCACCGCCGTCACGACCATGCACGAGCCGGCAAGCACGACGTTGAGGAGCACGAAGCCGACAACGGCGGGATCCGACCCCACGAAGAACAACGGCAGAGCCAGAACCGGACCGACCAGGAGGAGAGCGACGCCCAGCAGGCGGCCCCCGATGTACCCGCACAGGATCTCGCGGTCCGAGAGCGGGGTCAGGAAGGTGAGGCCGAGGGCGCCGACCAGCCTCTCGCGTTTGATGCGCACGCTCAACGTGGCGGCCAGGATGAAGGCGAGGAGGCCCAGCCCGAACGTGATCACCCCGGCGAGGATCCAGGGCTGCTCGGCGAACACCGCCGCGAGCGACGTCTTGGCCGCGGCGGCGCCCCACCCTGTTCGGACGAGGCAGTACAGCCAGATGGCGTAGCAGAGCAGAGCCCCGGCCACCGACACGAAGAGCAGCCCCTCAGGACGCGTCTCGCCGGCGGATTGGGAGTTCAGTCGAATGGCGACGGGGTTCGCGGTCAGACGCCTCACCAGAGGAGGCCGCGCGTAGACCTCGCACATGCCCGGCCCCGAAGCGCGCCGCGCCTTTTCAGCGTCCGGCGCCGCCTCGGCGCGCGCCCAGCGGACCCGGATGATCGCGTAAAGGCCGAGGAGCGCGACCGCGGCCTGGATCGGCAGGGCGACGCGCGGATCGGGCAGATCGACGAACGCGGCCGGAAGGAGGCCCGCGAAGTACCCGCGCACGAAAGGCACGCATCCCAAGGGCGCCGTGAGCGGCGAGACCGACAGGAAGTACCGCCCGAACGGCGCGGGTAACGCCATGCCGCCCAACGCGAGAGCAAAGGCGCCCGCCCAGAGCCAGCGAATGAGCGTGCGCTTCCCCAGCTCGAAGCCGACGAGCGTCAGGCGCCCGAGCACCCAGAACGACCCGAGCGCCGCCGCGCACAGCCCGGCGGCCGCGAGCACCCACTCGATGTCGGGCCAGGGGACCGTCCGGCCGATGAGCCAAGCCAGGCAGAACGCCGCGAGGGGCACGTAGACCGAGGCCGCCGCCTCGAGCGTCCAGAGCGCCTCCCATCTGGCCGCGCCGCGCCGGCCGAGCTTCTCTGTGAACGCATGGTGGGATGGCAGAAACCCGAAGCTCACGGTGGTTCCGAGGCCCCGCGAGAACCCGAAGCCCGCGAGGAATGTGGCCCACAGAACCATGAGGAGGCCGAAGACTCCATCGGCCGACAAAGCGGGGTCGGGGCTCGTCGCGCCCATCAGAACCGCGGGAAGGCCTGCTTCGATGTACGGCCAGCAGAATCCGAGGATCACCGTCAGCCCAAGCACGGACGCCACTGAGGAGAAGGACCACGGCGTCACGCGGATCGTCTCGGGTCTGGAGTGCAGCGCCCTGGCCGAGGCGCGCGCCGCCTGGACGACGGAGGGCGCGAGCATCAGGAGCGCCGGCCAGCCGGGCGGCACGGATAGGCCCCAGAGCGGCCTCGGCTCCGACAGGAAGCGCGGGAGCAGATACGGGTAGAGGAGGAGCCAGAGGTAGAGGGTCGCTCCGACGCTTGACCCCATCGCGTGCCGCATGCCCCAGTTGACCCACCACATGCCCCAGAAGACGCTGAATGCGGCGCTCCGCCGGCGGGCCTGCGGAGTGCGCGATTTGGGGGCCGGCGCGGTCTTGCGGTCCGCGATCGC
>CAZCER010000302.1:0-1880 GCA_964497385.1 uncultured Armatimonadia bacterium
ACGTGGCGCCACCGGGCGAAGAAGGCTCGGTCCACCTCGTCGACGGGGCGAGCCGGGATGCGGTCCGGTGGTACATCGAGACCGTCTACCAGCCGCACTACGACCACTTCCCGCAGGACTTCGGCGGAACGGTCCGCGGGTTCTTCTACGACGAGCCGGAGACGCCGGGCGACTGGGGCTCGGAGGTGATCCCGATGCTCCGCGAGCGCGGGGTGGACTGGCGGAAGGCACTCGTGGCGTGGAAGTTCGAACTCGCCGACCCGGAGGAGCAGGTCGCGGCGCGTTACCAGTACCAGGACGCGTTCGCGGAGGCGTGGGGTCGGACGATGTACGGGGGGATCTCGGACTGGTGCCGGGCCCATCGCGTCCGTTCGATCGGGCACTGGCTGGAGCATGGGAGGGAGTACCTGCATCCTCGCCTGTGCGCGGGGAACATGTTCCAGGTCCAGAAGTACTCGGACATGGGCGCAATCGACGCGGTGTTCCGGCAGTTCACGCCCGGCCGCAAGGATGACAACACCTACCAGACGCCCAAGCTGGGGAGTTCGATCAGCCATGCGTATGGCAAGGCGGACGACCTCGCGATGGTGGAGATCTTCGGGGCGCGCGGTCAGGACCTGACCTATCCGGAGATGAAGTGGTGGACCGACCACATGCACTCGTCGGGCATCAACTTCCACATTCCGCACTCGTTCAACCCGAAGTCACCGTACGACACCGACTGCCCGCCGTACTTCTACAACGGGGGCCACGAGCCGCGCTGGCCGCTGTACCGGGTCTACGCCGATTACACGTCGCGGCTGAGCCACATGCTCACAGGTGGGAGCCACGTGTGCCCCGTCGCGTTCCTTTACCTTGGCAACAGCTACCACGTCGGCGAGTCTCTCACCCCCGAGGACATGACCACCGCGCTTCAGGACGCGCTCTTCGACTGTGACTGGCTCCCGTACGAGGTGTTCGAGGGCGACGCGGTCGTCTCCGGGGACAGGCTGAACCTGCGCGCGGAGAGCTATCGGGTCTTGGTTGCGCCCGCCGCGGAGGTGATCCCCTATGCGACGCTCCTGAAGACCAAGGCGTTCTTGGACGCAGGGGGAGTCGTCATCGGGTATGGCGTCCTCCCCAAGCGCTCGGCGACGCTGGGCCACACGTCGGAGGACATCGCTCGTCTCCGCGACGCCATCTGGGGAGCCGATCCCGAACCGGGCGTCGAGCCCTGCGTCGTAAGGCCAAGCGGGGGTCGATCGTACTTCCTGCCCGCGCGGCCAACCCCCGAGGACATCCAGGCGGCTCTCACGGGCGACGCGGACCTCCACCCGACGCTGGAGGTGCTCGAAGGCGACACCGCCGACTGGTTGCACGTCCTGCACCGCAGGAAGGACGGTCGCGACGTCTTCTTCCTGACGAACATGAGCTGGGATGACAAGGTGCGGGACTTCCGCATGAGGGCGCGGGCCGACGGCTTCCCGGAGGTGTGGGACGCGATGCGGAGCGAGATCACCTCTCTGCCGCACACGCGCGTGGGTGACGCCGTCGAGTTCGACCTGACGCTCGCGTCCGAGGAGAGTGTGCTGCTCGTCTTCTCCGCGACGGACCGGCGCCTTCCTCCCCGTCTCTCGGCGACCTATCCAGGCGCGATCCGGTCTCTCCCGGGCGAGCGGCTGCCGGTTGCCCCTGTAGCGGCGCCGACCCCCAAGATGCCCGAGGCCGCGATCCCCCTCGAGTCGGCGTCTTGGATCTGGCACGCGGGCGACGCGTCCAGTCCGGAGCCCTGCGCACGGTGGTTCCGAGGAAGCATCGAACTGAATGCGCCGCCGGCGTCGGCGGTGGTGAGCATCGCGGCGGACAACGAATACGTGCTCTATGTGAACGGCGCCCAGGTC
>CAZCER010000302.1:1890-6574 GCA_964497385.1 uncultured Armatimonadia bacterium
GAAGCCCATCTCCGCGGCAAAGCGGTTCGCGCCCGGGCCGACCAGCATGACGTGACCGCTCTCCTGCGGACGGGCACGAACGTCCTGGCCATCGAGGCGAGAAACGGCGGGCACGGCCCGAACCCGGCTGGCGTCGTCGCCTCGCT
Source organism: uncultured Armatimonadia bacterium (assembly GCA_964497385.1). GTDB lineage: Bacteria > Armatimonadota > Zipacnadia > UBA1398 > UBA1398 > CAZCER01. The sequence continues at coordinate 2,037 of CAZCER010000302.1, forward strand.
CACCGTGGACGGGGAGTCCGCAGCACTTGCCACGGGAACGGGATGGGTCTCGTCCGACGCGAAGGCGGAGGGATGGGAGGCCGCCGCGTTCGATGACTCGGCCTGGAGTCCGGTGCGCGTCCTGGGTGAGTACGGGATGGCGCCCTGGGGGCGGGCGGGCGCCGGAGTGACGCTCAGTCCCGTGGACGCGGCGACGCCGTACGAGGGCGTCTACCAGGTTCCCGCGCAGGCGCTCCGTGTGGGCTGGCGCGTGTTCCTGGTCGCGGGCGAGATCACGCCGGAGCAGGCGGCCCGGGTCACCGTGAACGGCGAGTACGCGGGCGGCTTCATCTGCCAGCCCCTGCGGCTGGACGTGACGCGCCACTTGCGTCCCGGCTCGAACACGGTGCGGGTCGAGCCGTTCGCCCCGAACGAGGTGCGGCTCATGTCCGTTCCGCCGCCGGGCATTCCGCTTGCGCATCGGACGGACGCGGCGTCGGAGGACGCCCTGAGGGCGATCGGGTACCTCCCGAGCCAAGGACCTGAAACAGAGACATCCGAGGGGGAAGCACGATGAGGACTCACCTGATCCGAGGCCAGCTTACGCTGGTCGCCGCACTGCTGCTGTCGGTTCTCTGCGCCCAGGCGGCCCTACCCGCGGGTGATCTGGCGGAGGGCTTTCGGACCCCGCCCGACTCCGCCCGGCCATGGGTGTACTGGTTCTGGCTGAACGGCAACATCACCCGCGAGGGCATCACCAAGGATCTCGAGGCCATGGCGCGTGTGGGCGTCGGCGGCGTGCTGATCATGGAGGTCGACCAGGGCGCGCCGCTCGGCCCGGTTCCCTTTGCCAGTCCCGAGTGGCGCGAGTTGTTCCGCTTCGTCTGCTCCGAGGCCGACCGTCTAGGCCTGGAAGTGAACATGAACAACGATGCGGGCTGGTGCGGCAGCGGCGGCCCGTGGGTGACGCCCGAACAGTCGATGCAGAAGGTCGTCTGGTCGGAGGCGCGGGTCACCGGGCCGGGGACCGTCACGGCAACGCTCGCCCAGCCGGAGACGGTGGCCGGTTACTACGCGGACATCGCGGTTCTCGCGTTCCCAACGACGGGGGACTACCGCATCCCCGATATCGCGGGGAAGTCCGCGCTAGTACGGCAGGATCTGCCCCCGCGCGCTGAGTTTGCGGAGCCGCCGCCGGGATCCGCGGCACCGCTGGGCGAAGTCCGCGATGTCTCGGGCTGCATGAACGAAGCGGGTGAGCTGACCTGGGACGCGCCCGAGGGCGACTGGACGATCGTGCGTTTCGGACACACGTCGACAGGCGCCGTGAACGCCCCGGCCCCGGCTTCGGGCACGGGTCTGGAGGTCGATAAGCTGAGTCGAGAGGCCACGGAAGCGTACTTCGCGGGGCTGATCGGGAAGCTCACGCGCGACGTGGGGCCCCTCGCGGGCAAGTCGTTCGTGGCGACGCACATCGATAGCTGGGAGACGCACTCCCAGAACTGGACGCCCCGGTTCCGCGAGGACTTCCAGGAACTGCGCGGCTACGACCCGCTCCCCTACATGCCCGTGCTCACAGGGCGCGTCGTGGAGACCGCGGAGATCTCGGAGCGGTTCCTGAACGATGTGCGCCAGACCGTGTCGGACCTGCTCCTCGAGAACTACGTGGTAGGCATGCGCGACCTGGCTCACGAGCGCGGTCTGCGTCTGACGATCGAGGCCTACGGCGACACCACGGTCGAGAACATGCGCTACGCCGGCCGATGCGATGAGCCGATGGGCGAGTTCTGGTCGTGGCCGAGCTACGGCGCGGCCGGAACGCTCACGGAGATGTCCTCGGCGGCGCATGTGTACGGGAAGCCGATTGTGGGCGCGGAGGCGTTCACGGCGTTCCAGACCGAGAAGTGGCTTGGGCATCCCGGCAACATCAAAGCGATGGGCGACTGGGCGTATTGCCGAGGAATCAACCGGTTCGTGTTTCACCGCTACGCCCTGCAGCCGTGGACGGACAGGCGTCCCGGCATGTCGATGGGTCCGTGGGGTCTCCACTACGAGCGCGGCCAGACCTGGTGGGACCGGTCCGGCCCGTGGCACGAGTACCTCGCGCGCTGCCAATACCTGCTGCAGCAGGGGCTGCCTGTCGCCGATCTCCTCTACATGGCGCCCGAGGGCGCTCCGAGCAGCTTCACGCCCCCCATCAGCGTGCCTGAAGGCTACCGGGCGGACGGCTGCCCGCCGGAAGTCGTGATGGAGCGGCTGTCGGTCCGGGATGGGCGCCTGGTGCTTCCCGAGGGGACCTCCTACTCGGTGCTCGTGCTTCCTGACTCGCCGACGATGAGCCCTGAACTGCTCCGGAAGGTCCGGGACCTTGCCCATGCCGGCGCGACCATCGTCGGCTCGGCGCCGACCAAAGCGCCGAGCCTCACGGGCTACCCGGAGTGCGACGAGCAGGTTCGCCGGACCGCGGCGGCGCTCTGGGGATCGCGTGGCATCCGCACGGGCCAGTCGGTCGAGGAGGCTCTCGACTCCCTCGGGCTGGCGCCGGACTTCACGTCCGACCGGTTCCTGGACTTCCTCCACCGCAGGATCGGGGAGCGGGACGTGTACTTCGTCGCGAACCCCGCGGACCAGGCTGTGAACGCGATGACCGCGTTCCGCGTGACCGGCCGCGCGGCGGAGATCTGGGATCCCGAGACTGGCGAGTCGCGCCCAGCGCTCGGATGCGAAGACACGGGCGCGACCACACGCATTCCGCTGAGGCTCGAGGCCGCCGGCTCGGTGTTCGTGGTCTTCCAACCGGGCGCGCCCGGGAACACAGTCGCCCGCGTCACGCGAGCGGGCGAGCAGGTCTGGCCGGCTCCCGACAAGGAGGCCGCATTCGCGATCGTTCGCGCGGTGTGGGGCCCGGAGGGCGACGCCGCGCGCACGAAGGACGTGACCGATCAGGTCCGCCGGAAGCTCGCGACGGGTGTGACCTCGTTCGTGGTGGCCGAACTCGCTTCCGAGGGCGACCCCGCGTACGGGGTGGTGAAGACGCTCCGCGTCGACTACACGGTCGATGGTGAGGCGCGAACCGCAAGCGCGACCGACCCCGAGCGGATTCACTTCGACATGCCCGCCGATGACGCGACAGCCGCCACGCCCGTCGCGCTCGCGAATGGCGCGCTGGCGCTGCGTGCGTCGGAGGCCGGCGAGTACGAGGTTGCGCTCGCCTCCGGCGACGAGGTGACGCTCGTCTCTACGGCGCCCGAGGCGCTCGAGGTGGGCGGACCATGGCGAGTCACGTTCCCGCCGAACTGGGGCGCGCCGGACCAGGTCGAACTGGCCACGCTCGCGTCCTGGTCGGTGCACTCCGACCCCGGCGTCCGTCACTTCTCGGGCACGGCCACCTACCACACGACGTTCGAGGCGCCGGCGTCGCTCAGGGCCAACGGGCGGCGCGTGACACTGGATCTCGGCCGCGTGGAGGTCATGGCTCGCGTGGTTCTCAACCGGAGGGACCTTGGCATCCTCTGGAAGGCCCCGTACCGGGTGGACGTGACCGAGGCGCTTCGGCCGGGTCGGAACATCCTGCGCATCGAGGTCACGAACCTGTGGCCGAACCGCCTGATCGGCGACGAGTCGCTGCCCGAGGACAGCGACCGCCATCCGAACGGCACGCTCCGCGCGTGGCCCGACTGGCTCGCCGCAAATGTCCCGAGCCCAACCGGTCGGTTCACGTTCACCTCGTGGCGGCTCTGGTCGCCGCAGGACGCGCTGCTGCCGTCGGGGCTGCTCGGTCCCGTTCGCATCGTGTCCGAGGACTGCCAGGTCATCGAGTGAGGTAGCGGAGTACACACGGAGCCCGAGCGGAGCGCCGGGGCCGTCCCGGCGCTCCGCTCGGCGTCTACCGGCGAAGCGCAAGGCCTCTGCCCACGCGGCGCGAATAGGGACAGGCGACAAGGAGCCTGACCCATGCTGACCGGACGAGTAGCCTGCCTGACCCGCGCCACGCTTGCGTTGGCGTGCGCGTCGCTCGCGATCCCCCAGAGCCAAGGAGACGAAGGCCCGATGACACCCGCGACACCTCGGTATGTGCTGGTTGGAACGTACACGGGCGGAGGCAGTGAGGGCATCTACGTCTTCGGCTGGAACGCCGAGACCGGCGCGCTCGAGCCGGTGGGGACGATGGGCGGCATCGAGAACCCTTCGTTCCTGGCGGCGCACCCATCGGGCGACTTCGTCTACGCCGTCAGCGAGACCGGTGACGGCGCGGTCTTCGCCTACGCGTTCGACGCGGAAACGGGCGGTCTCACTCCGCTGAACTCGCAGTCGGCCCATGGCGCCGCTCCGTGCCATCTGACGGTGGACCCGTCGGGACGAAGCGTCATTGTGGCGAACTACTCGAGCGGGACGGTCACGGTGCTCCCGATCGCCGAGGACGGGAGCCTCGAGCCCGCGAGCGAGGTCATCCAGCATGAGGGCTCGGGTCCGGACTCGGGCAGGCAGGAGGGCCCGCACGCGCACTCGGTGACCGTGGACCCGACGGGCGGGCGCGTCCTCGCGTGCGATCTCGGGCT
>CAZCER010000303.1:0-6571 GCA_964497385.1 uncultured Armatimonadia bacterium
GGAGTGGGTCGCGGGCGACGCGGCGCTCTCGGGCGAGGACGTGCTGCCCGGGTTCACGCTGCCGCTTGCCGAGGTGTTTGAGTAGGCGCTGGAGGTGCTCAGCATGACCGTCGTGGCGGAGAAACGCATCACGGCCGAGGAGTTCCTCGGCATGCCGGGCGTCGGGAAGACCGATGAACTGGTTCGGGGGAGGGTTCTCGAAGTGACGCCATCGGGTGGACTCCACGGGAACGTCGCGATGCAGGTCGGGTGGGCCCTGAACGGGCATGTCCGGGCTCACGGGTCGGGATACTGCACCACGGAACTGACCGGTTATGTGCTCTCGAGGTCCCCGGACACGGTGCGTTGTCCGGACGTCGCTTTCGTGGCGCGCGAGCGTTGCCCGAACGGAGAGATCCCGGACGGCTTTGTGGAGGGCGCACCGGACCTCGCGGTGGAGATCGTCTCCCCCTCCCAGTCCGCTCCCGAGATCGAGCGGAAGGTCTGCGAGTACCTTGCGGCGGGGTCCCGCCTGGTGTGGGTGATCCACCCCGCCGAGCGCGCCGCTCAGGTATGGCGGGCGGACGGGACGACGGAGTGGGTCCCGGGCGACGCAGCGCTCTCGGGCGAGGACGTGCTGCCCGGGTTCACGCTGCCGCTTGTCGAGGTGTTCGAGTAGGCGCTGGAGGTGAACGTCATGACGGTAGTCGCCGAGAGGCTCATCACGGCGGAGGAGTTCCTCCGCATGCCGGGTGTCGGCAAAGTGGACGAACTGGTACGGGGGAGGATGGTTGGAGTGAGTCCGACTGGAGGCCGGCACGGGAAGATCGCGGTCCGCGTAGGCGGCCGAATCGACGCGCACGCCACCCGCACGAACGCAGGGCACTGTACTTCCGAGCAGTCCGGCTATGTTCTCTCGAGGTCCCCGGACACGGTGCGCTGTCCGGACGTGGCTTTCATCTCCCGAGGTCGCTGCCCGAACGGGGAGATACCGGATGGCTTCGTGGAGGGCGCCCCGGACCTCGCCGTGGAGATCGTCTCGCCGTCGCAGTCGGCGTCCGAACTCGAGCGGAAGGTCCGCGAGTATCTGGAGGCCGGCTCTCGACTCGTGTGGGCCATCTACCCCGAGGAGCGGACGGCACGGGTGTGGCGGGCGGACGGGACGACGGAGTGGGTCGCGGGCGACGCGGCGCTCTCGGGCGAGGACGTGCTGCCCGGGTTCGCGCTGCCGCTTGCCGATGTGCTCGAGTAGGCGCCTGCCCCCTACCCTTCCCACCTCCGAACACGCTCGACCATCGCCTCCGCGTCCTCGACCGTGCGCGCTCCCGCGGTGAAGAAGAACCCCTCGGGGCCAAACTCATTCATGATCGCCGAGTACGCTTCCCACGTGGAGGAGAGATGGATGCTCTTCCCCGCCGCGCGCGCCTTGCGGATGACCTCCATCCACTCGCCGTCGAACACGTCGCCCGCGCCGATCACGGGTTGGAGCGCGTCGAGTTCGGGGATCTCGAGCAACAGATCCAGATGCTTGATCGCGTCTCGACCGTCGAGGTGGTAGATGCTGTTCTCGACCATGCGGCATTCGTCACGGGTGATGTCGAGGAAGAACTCCTCCATCATCGCGACCGAGACCATGCAGGAGAAGTCGTTGCTCGGAACGTGCATCCGCCCCGACGAGAGGGCCGGAAGCCAAGTCGTCACCGGGTTTGCGGTCTCTTCGAGGCGTCGGGCGAAGCCGTCAAACACGCCGGCGAACGGCTCCTGCACCCGCCGGAGGAGTTCGCGCACTTCGTCGGGCGAATCGACCAAGTCGAAGCAAAGCTGCTGGGGATCCCGAAACGAGCACGCCGCGTCGGCGCCCGGGTGGAGGTCGGTGTAGCCCACCACGTAACGCCCCCGGGCTCGCTCGATCGCGGCGTCGGTCATGGAGACGATCTTCCGGTAGTACTCGTTGGACGGATCGAAACGCACCGCATCGAGCTTCTGCCAAGAGTCGAGAATCGGCTCGGCCCAGCTTGTGCAGTCCGTGTATTCCAACGGGCAGCCGAAGAACGCGGAGTAGATCTCCGGACCGAGGTTCGGCCAGTACAGAGGGTAGGAGTCTCCCACGTACGCGGTCCCGGCCATCCACGACTCATGGCAGTCGAGCATGTACTCGGTGTCGAACCAGCGGTCGCGGATGGAGGCGTGCTCCTTCGGCGCAACCGGAGGCCCCCCGCCGGGCTTGGGCGCGGTCACCGCGAGAAGCGCGCGGTCGATCACCTCGCCCCGCCACCACGCCTCATGCCGCGCTTTCACTTCCTCGTAGTCCGGTTTCCACTCCAACATCGGTGCGCCGCCCTCTCCGTGCTCCGTCAGTTCTCGTCGAGGCCCCAGTGTTCGCCAAGGAAGGCGTCCAGATCCTCCGCATCCGCGAGGCATGCTCGCACCGGCGCGAAGGACAGTCGGTGGATGGGACAGGGCCCATAGGCCGCCAGCGCGGCGAGATGCTCCGGGACGCCGTAGCCCTTGTGCCGCGCGAAGCCGTACTCCGGATACAGGAAGTCGGCCTCGCGAAGGAGCGCGTCTCTGTGCGTCTTCGCGAGGATCGAGGCCGCGGAGATCTCCGGAACCGAGGCGTCCCCGCGCACGATGGCCTCCTGGGCAAGCCCCAGCCCGGGGATCGGCTTCGGCCCGTCCACGAGAACCCGCCCCGGCCGGACGCCAAGCCCCGCCACGGCGCGACGCATCGCCAGAAACGTCGCCTGGAGGATGTTCAGCCGGTCGATCTCCGCAGCCGAGGCGAGCGCGATGGACCAGCCGACGGCGCGCTCGCGGATCCGTTCGGCGATCTCCTCGCGCCGATCCGGCGCGAGGGCCTTCGAGTCCGCGAGCCCCTCGACCCGCTCCTCGCCAAGCACGACCGCCGCGGCGACGACCGGCCCCGCGAGCGGACCGCGACCCGCCTCATCGACTCCGGCCGTGATCGCCGCCGGGCCGCTCATGGCGCGCACGCGGGAGGATCGAGGAGGCGGACGCTCCACCACGGGGACAGCACCAGGAGTCCTCGCTGCCTCACCGAACCGAGCGGCACGCAACCGAACACATGGGAGTCCACGCTCACGTTGCGGTTGTCCCCCAAGACGAACACCGTTCCCGGTTCAACCGCCTCGCTCGCCGAAGCGCCGCCCGCCGCCGGGAACTCGTAGGCCATTGGCTCGTGTACGTAGCTCTCCGTCAGGGGCTCGCCGTTCAGGCTCAGGAGCGAGCGCGCGCCGCCGTCGGTTCGCTCGATCGACACCTCGTCGCCCGCGACCGCGATCACGCGCTTCACGTGACGGCGCGAGGAGAGCGGGCCGGCGGTGGGTGAGGTGAAGACCGCGATCTCGCCTCGACGGGGCGCGCGGAAACGGTAGGTGACCGGGCTTGCGAGCAGTCGGTCGCCGGCCTTCAGCGTGGGCGACATCGACGGACTCGGCACCTCGAACTCCGCGAGGAGGAAGGGCTGCACCAGGAGCACCCAACCCAGGAGCGCCTCGCCGACTCCGAAGGCCAGGCGAGCCAGCGCGAAGACGGAGGCATGACGCCGCCCCACGCGCCGAAGCGCGCAGGCCGCTCCGAGCATTGCGAAGGCGATGGCCCAGATCAGATGCGAGGCGCCTCCTCCGAACGGGTCGAGCGGCGGGCTAGTACGGTGGGAAGAGCAGACGCACCCGGGTGAGCGGCCAGAAGATGAACGAGGCGCGTCCCACCAGGTTCTCCTCCGGCACCAGGCCCCACTTGTGCCCGTCGTTGCTCTCGTTGCGGTTGTCGCCGAGGAAGAAGTAGTAGCCCTCGGGCACCACGAGTTCGCCGTCTTCGATGTTCCCGAGGTGGAACGGCGCGCCGGGCGGAAGGACCGGCCTGCCGTCCTCGATCGGGATGTCCACGCCTCGCGCGCTCTGGGCCCCGGTCTTGTAGTCCATCTCCGTGAGCCACTCCCCGCCCTGTCGGCTGACGACTGACGGAAAGACGTATTGGGGCGGCTGACGCGTGTAGGTCTCCTCGAGCGGCTCGCCGTTCACATACACCCGCCCCTGTTGCAGCAGGGCGTTGCCCTCGATGCGGATGCGGTCTCCCGGCAGGCCGATCAGCCGCTTGATGAACTCCTTGCCCGTGAGGTCCGCGGCGGGCGGCGCCTTGAAGACCACGATGTCCCCTCGGCGCGGCGGCCGGAAGCGATAGGAGAATCGGTTCACGACCACGCGGTCGCTGATGAGCAGCGTGTCCTTCATGGAACCCGAGGGAATCCAGAACGCCTGAACCGCGAAGGGCTTCACGATGAAGAACACGAGCACCAGCGCCACGATCAGCGTGTCGAGCACCTCGGTCAGGGCGACGCGGCGCGCGAGCACCGACTCCCCGGCCTGGCCCGTCCGCGCCTCCGCGCCGTCGCGCCCGCCGGCCGCGCGGTCGAGGAGCGACCAACTGGCGAGGAAAGCCCGTACGAGGAAGATGAGCGAGATGCCCACGATGATCCAAACGCCCAGGCCCGACTCATCGGCCGCGTACTCGTCCACGCCGCGGTTCCGCAGAAGCCAACGCGCCACCGACAGGAGCGCCAGGCCCAGCGCCGCGGCGAGCGCCCAGTCCATCGCCGTCTCCGCTCCCCCGCGCTCCGCGTCGCTCTCCGCGGCGCCGCGAGCGACGCGCGCGGCGGCAAAGGCGAACCCGAGTCCGAGGACGACGGCTACGAGGAACCACAGGCCGTAGGACATTGGTCCGAACCTCTCCTCTAGCGAACCAGACCGGCCCGCTCGATGGGCCAGAACACGAACATCGCGCGCCCCACCGTGGCGCGCTCGGCGGGAACGCAGCCCCACTCGTGACTGTCGCTCGAGCGCGTCCGGTTGTCGCCGAGCACGAAGTACCCGCCGACCGGAACGACGGCCTCATAGCGCCCGGCGGCGCCCGGCGCCTCACGGACCACCAGTGGGCAATCGCTCTCCGCGCCCGGGATGGGCGCCTCGCCCGGCTCCGCGCCGACGCCCAGGAGATTCTCCGGGAACAGATAGTCCGCGCGCCTCTCGGCGGATACGTAAGGCTCCTCGAGAAGGTTGCCGTCGACGTGCACGAGCCCTTCGGCGTCGGTCCGAACCGTTTCCCCGGGCAACGCGATCAGCCGCTTCACATAGTCGGGCGCCTCGGACGGATTCGGCTCGGTCTCGCGCGCCGCCCGAGGAGGGTGGAACACGATGACCTCGCCCCGCCGAGGCGCGCGGTAGCGGTAGATGAACGAGCAGACCAGGATGCGGTCGTTCACCTCGAGCGTCGGGACCATCGACTCCGTGGGGATGAACCCGGTCTGCACGATGAACGGCCGCACCAGGAAGTACACGACGATCACGACGGCGATGAGATCCGTGAGGATCCGGCACCACTGCCGCCGGGCTTCCTCGCCGATGTCTCGCGTGTTCGCGACGACCAAGCGCACCAGGAAGAGCGCGACCAACGAGGTGACGACGAAGATCCACCACGGAGGTTCGTTCATGCCCTACCTCGCCTCGCCGTGCGCGCACCGCGCCGAGACGGTCCTCACTGGCTCGCGGCGCTCTCCGAAGTGCTCTTGCGGGCGTCGCGCGCGTCGCGGAGGGCCTTGCGCTTCTCCGACCGCGCGGCCTTGCGCTGCGCGCGCTTCTCGGCCATCTGCGCCTCGTCCTGCACCCACAGGGCCTCCTTGACCTTGGCCTTCTTGCCGACCCGGTCGCGGAGATAGTAGAGCTTCGCGCGGCGCACGCGGCCCTTGCGGGTCACCTCGACCGTCTCGATCTTCGGGCTGTCGGTCGGGAAGACGCGCTCCACGCCGACGCCGCCGGAAACGCGACGCACCGTGAAGCTGCCGCGCAGCTTCCCGTTGCCGTTCCGGCGCTGAAGCACCGTGCCCTCGAAGACCTGCGTGCGCTCGCGGGCGCCCTCGATGACGCGGTAGTGGACCTTGATCGTGTCCCCCGGACTGAAGTCCGGCAAGGGCTCCTTGCGAGCCTGCTCCCGCTCCAACTGTCGGATGATGTCCATCGCAACTACTCCTCCCTCGGAAGGGACTCCATGAGCTTCCGCTCCTCCTCGGTGAGCCGAGCGCTCGCGAGGAGGTCCGGTCGCTTCCGCAGTGTGATCCATAGCGCGCTCTCGCGCCGCCAACGCTCGATCTCGGCGTGGTGGCCCGAGAGCAGTATGTCCGGCACCGACAGACCACGGTACTCCCGCGGCCGCGTATAGTGCGGGCAATCGAGCAAGCCGTCCCAAGCGAAACTGTCTCGCTCGGCCGACTCCGACGCTCCGAGAACGCCTTCGACCAGGCGGCACGTCGCGTCGATCAGAACCAAGGCGGCCAACTCGCCGCCGGTGAGCACGTAGTCGCCCACCGATACCTCGCGGTCCACCACAAGCTCGCGGACCCGCTCGTCCACGCCCTCGTAGTGCCCGCAGATCAAGATCAACCGCTCCGACGCCGCCAGCTCGCGCACCACATCGTGGCGCAACGTCTCGCCCTGCGGGCTCATCAGGAGCACAAGCCCTCGCGGCTCCTCCGCCTGCAGCGCCTCCACGGCCCGAACGATCGGCTCCGGCTTCATCA
>CAZCER010000304.1:0-3233 GCA_964497385.1 uncultured Armatimonadia bacterium
CTCCACCACTTCTACGTACTCACCGGCCAGCACAACAAGGAGTTGCACTGGGAGTTCGATTAGCCGCCTCGGCGATGGGAGGAAGACGGCATGCTGACGACGTGGTTCCGTGGACCTTTCACCGGGCGCCGGGCTGAGAAGATGGGCCCCCCAGGCCCCGTGGTGATGTGGATGGCCGCCTACGCGACCTGTCTGGGGAGCGTGGCTGTCGCTATCGGGGCGGGGTGGGAGGTGGGGCACTCCACACGCGTGTACTCCCACCATATCTCGGCTATGCGCATCGCCGAGTTCCTGGCGGTCACCGCCCCGACGCTGTTCCTCGCGATCAAGCTGCGCTCCACTCTCTGGGCTCTCGTCACGGCCTCCGCGCCACTCGCCGTCCTCTGTCTCCGCCTCGTCATCCAGTACTTCCGGATGGAGTTCTCGCAGACGCGTGACTACCCCATGTGGGTGGTGAAGGACCTCTCGGCATGGGGCATCTGGGTGGTCGCGCTGGCGCTCGGGCTCTACGTCGGCCGGCGGATCGTGCATACGTACATCCCGCACCCGGCTCTCGAAGCGAACTGGGGGAGGCGGCCAGCGGAGCAGGCGAACGGCGAGAAGGCTATGCATCAGCCAGAGACGGGAGCAGGCGCCGCACGATGACCGAGCGGTCCGCTCCCCGATAGGGGACATCGTCGGGCGCCGGCTCGCCCAGGTCCTGTCTGCTGAGCAGGGCGCAAGCCACGGCCTCCGCAGCCGCCGCCATCGCCTCCTCGATCGTGTCGCCCTCGGTGACCACTTCAGGAAGGGCGGGAACGCTCACGAGGTACCCCCCCTCGGGCGCCGCCTCGAGAACGACTGTCAAACGCCTCTCCATATGCTTCCTCCCGCCTGGGCCATCTGTGTGCAGCATAGGTCTCGTCCATGGCACTGTCAACGCCACCGAACCGGCCAAGGTCTCCCGGGCCCCGCGCCGAATCCCATCCCTCACGCTGTCTACGCCATCAGGAGGTACCCATGAGCACTGTGACAGAGCCCGCCCGCGAGATCCCCGTCATCGCCGATGTCGACGTCTGCGTTGTGGGAGGCGGCCCCGGGGGCCTGCCCGCGGCGATCGCGGCGGCCCGCGGCGGAGCGCGGACGCTTCTCGTCGAGATGAACGGCTACCTCGGCGGCATGGCGACCGCCGGCCTTGTCGGCCCCATACTCGGCCACAGCATCGCGCCGAAGCGTGAGCCGCTCGTCGGCGGCCTCGTTCGTGAGTTCTGCGAGCGCATGCACGCGATCGGCGAGGCCGAGGCCTGGGACGACGCCGTCGGCAGGTGGGGCATCGGCTTCAACGCCGAGGGCTTCAAGATCGTCGCCGACCGGATGGTCGGCGAGGCCGGGGTCGAGCCGCTGTTTCATGCCTTCTTCGTGGACGCCGTCGTCGAGGACGGTCGTCTCACGTACGCGATCGTCGAGTCGAAGAGCGGCCGGCAGGCGATCCGCGCGAAGGTCTTCGTGGACGGCACCGGCGACGCCGATGTCGCGCACCGTGCCGGTGCCGAGTGCACCCTCGGCCGCCCCGCCGACGGCCTGCCGATGGCCATGGGCAGCATGTACCATTTGGGCGGCCTGGAGAACACGACGGAAGAGCAGCGCAAGGCGATGTCCGAGGCGCTCGCCAAGGCTCAGCGCGACGGCCTGAACCTCTACGGCGCCCACATCGGCAATCCGGGCTCCATCTTGCATCGCGGCTTCCACTCCGTGAACCACACGCGCTTCGGCGGCGACTGCACCGATGTCCGCGTGCTTACCCGAGCCGAACTCGCCACACGAGCGGACACGTGGCGCGTGCTCGAGATCCTGCGTGCGGCGCCCGGTGGCGAGGGCCTCTTCATCGCTCAGACCCCGGCGCACGTTGGCCTCCGCGAGTCACGTCAGGTCGTCGGCGAGGCAAGGCTCACCGGGCGCGACATCGTCGAGGCCACCAAGCCCGAGGACTCGATCGCGCGCTGCAACTACTGGATCGACATCCACTGCCCGCGAGGCCTCACCGAGCACGGAACCGTCCATCTCTGCAAGCAAGACTGCCCGAACACCGACTGCTACATGCTGAAGGAGCATCTCGACGAGATCCCGACCGAACTCCATCCGCCCGAGGGCGACTGGTTCGGCATACCGTATCGGTCGCTTGTGCCGAAGATGGTGGACGGCCTCCTCGTCTCCGGACGCTGCATCTCGGCGGACCATCAGGCCATGTCCGCCACACGCGTGATGGCCCCGTGCATGGCCATCGGCGAGGCGGCCGGAACGGCGGCGGCTCTCGCGGCGAGTGAGGGAGTCGCTCCCCGGAACGTCGATGCGAACGCTCTTCGCGCGAAGCTGGCCGCGGCCGGCGCGCTGGTGTAGTCTGCGCCCATGACCCACGATGACCTCACACTCGCTCGCTTGACCGAGGCGGCCCGCGCCGCCGCGCGGAACGCCTACTGCCCTTACAGCGACTTCCCTGTCGGGGCCGCGGTGCTCACCGAGGACGGTCATGTTCTCGCGGGATGCAACGTGGAGAACGCTTCTCTCGGCCTGACCGTCTGCGCGGAGCGCAACGCGGTCGCGGCGGCGGTGGCCGCGGGGGCGCGCTCCTTCTCCGCCGTGCTCATCTGCACCGAGACCGGTGAGGCGACCCCGCCCTGCGGGGCCTGCAGGCAAGTGCTTCGGGAGTTCGCCGAGGACATGCCCGTTTACGCGGTGTGCGCCGGGGGGCGGGTAACGGAATGGCGTCTCTCCGAACTGCTTCCTGAAGCGTTCGCACTCGCTTAGCGTCCACAGGGAAGGAGTACGCGTAGTCGACAGCCAAGGCGGCCCGGGACGGTAGCCGTTTGTGGCTTGAGAGCCACCACCCCTTGGGCGGGCTGCACGCCTCATGACTCTATAGACGCGGACCTCCGCGCTGGAGGCTTTCTCTATGCCCAAGATCAAGCAGATCGCGCTCATCGAACCACGGCAGTCCGGCATCCATGTCTTCCTTCGCGTGACCCTGCCTCGGCTGGGCATGCCGATCCTCGCGACCCAACTCGATCGGATGGGCGTCAAAGCGCGGGTCTTCATCGAGTCGATGGGCCCGATCGACTGGCAGTTCGTCCGCGAATCGGACGCGGTCTTCCTCTCGGCGACCACCTCGACCGTGAATCGCGCCTTCGAACTCGCGCGCCAGGCGAAGGCCGCGCGCCCGGACATCGTCACCGCCGTCGGCGGCCCCCACGTGTCGT
>CAZCER010000304.1:3243-6569 GCA_964497385.1 uncultured Armatimonadia bacterium
GGACGAGGCGCTCTCAACCGGCTCGATCGACTACGTCTTCCGTGGTGAGGCCGACACGGCGATGCCGGAGTTCGTGGCGGTTCTGGAGGGCGATCTGAAGCCGGAGGATTGCGCGGGGCTTTCCGCCCTCCGCGACGGCTCGCCGGTGCACGCTCCGGATCGTCCGTCGACGGTGGACCTCAACGCCCTGCCCGCGCCGGATTTCGGCCTCATGGCCCACCGGCGGCGGATGCGCATCATGCCGATGGAGTTCTCGCGCGGCTGCCCCTACGACTGCGCTTTCTGCGCCGTGGTGCGCATGTTCGGCAGGTCTTCCCGGCAGCAGACCGTCGAGAGCGCGCTCGACCAGCTCGAACGGAAGCGCTTCACCGAGGAGACGCTCGGGCTCAGGCCCGCGAACGTCTTCATCTACGACGACAACCACACGGCCCGGAAGCCGTGGGCGCGGGAACTCTGGGAGACGGCCGCCCGCCGGAAGCTCCTGCCGCCCGCGATCGCGATGCAGACGCGAGCCGACGTGACGAGCGACCCCGACCTTATGCGGGCGCTCGCGAACGCGAACTGCCGGCAGTTCTTCTGGGGCATCGAGAGCATCGACAACGAGACACTCGAGAGCGTGAACAAGCGGCAGACGATCGAGCAGGTCGCCGAGGCCGTCCGGATGGCGAAGCGGTTCGGGATCGCCGTGCACGGGATGTTCGTGGTCGGCTTCGACGCGGACACCCCGGCCACGGTGGCGCGCACGGCGGAGTGGGCGATCAAGCACCAGATCGACACGTGCCAGATTCTGATTCTGACGCCGCTTCCGGGCACGCCGCTCTACGAGCAACTCCGCGACGACGGCCGAATCTTCGATGACAACTGGGACCACTACGACGCCCATCATGTCACCTTCCAGCCCGCGAACACGACCCCGCTGAAGCTGCAGCTCGCGACGTACCGGGGCATGGCGAGGTTCTACTCGTGGCTCCAGATCGGCGCGGTCGCGAACAAGTCGCAGTGGGTTACGGCCTATCTTCGCGCCCAGGGCCACGGTCTGCTCCGCTCCTGGCGGAGGGCCCGAGAGACCAAGAGCTACCTCCGGTTCTTGAGAGGTTTCGAGACCGGCAGGATGCACGACGGAGCCGCGCGGGGGTAGGGCGGAAGGTCTCTCGCCGGCGCAGTGGAAGCCTCTTGCGCCGAGAGCGGGCGCCCCGCGCCCGCCCTCCGCCATTCCACCACGGAGACCGAGGGACCGCCATGGCCGGGTACGAGCTGCGCTTCCGTCAGGTGCATCTGGACTTCCACACAAGCGAGGAGATCCCCGGCATCGGGGCCGACTTCGATCCCGAGGAGTTCGCCGCGACCCTCGAGCGGGCGCGGGTGGACTCCATCACCTGCTTCGCGCGGTGCCACCACGGCTGGGTCTACTACGACACCAAGGCCTTCCCCGAGCGCGTGCATCCCCACGCCGCGCGGAAGGACCTCCTCGAGGCGCAGGTCGAGGCCTGCCACGCCCGCGGCATCCGCGTGCCGGCCTACATCACCGTGCAGTGGGATCAGTACACTTCCCAGCGTCACCCGGAGTGGGCCGTCCTCAACCCCGACGGGCGCCTGGAGGGTACGCCGCCTCTTGACGCGGGCTTCTACCGGAAGCTCTGCGTGAACAGCCCCTACCTCGAGTTCCTCAAGGCCCACACGCGCGAGGTGCTGGAGACGATCCCCGTCGACGGCGTCTTCTTCGACATCGTGAACCGCCACGTGTGCGTGTGCCAGTACTGCATGGCCTCGATGCGGGAGAAGGGCTTCCTGCCGCACAAGGCGGAGGACCGCGTGGCGCACTCGAAGCTCGTTCTCGATGAGTTCCGCAAGGACATGACCCGGTTCGTGCGCGCCCTGCGGCCCGAGGAGGACTTCACGATCTTCTACAACGCGGGCCACGTCGGTCCGGAGCACCGCGAGTGCCTGGAGGCCTTCACGCATCAGGAGATCGAGTCGCTTCCAAGCGGCGGCTGGGGCTACGCGCACTTCCCGCTCTCGGGGCGCTTCACCCGGAACCTCGGCATGGACTGGCTCGGGATGACCGGCAAGTTCCACACCCACTGGGGCGACTTCCACTCATTCAAGAACCGCGAGGCCTTGGAGTACGAGTGCTTCCGGATGCTCGCCCTGAACGCGAAGTGCTCCATCGGCGACCAGCTCCCCCCGCGCGGCCGCATCTGCTCCGCGACGTACGACCTCATCGGCTCCGTCTACTCGCAGGTCGAGAAGAAGGAGCCCTGGTGCCGAGGCGCGCGCGCGGTTGTGGACATCGGCGTCCTCACCCCGGAGGAGTTCACCGGCCAACAGACGTCGGAGCCTGCGGTCGGCGTCCTCCGGATGCTCAACGAGGGCGGCCACCAGTTCGACATGCTCGATACGCGGAGCGACTTCTCGGGCTACAAGATTCTCATCCTGCCCGATGTCATCGAGACCACGCCCGAGGTCGCGAGGAAGCTCGACGCGTTCGTGGCCGCGGGCGGGAAGCTGCTCGCGTCGTACCGCTCCGGTGTCGCAGCCGACAGTGGGGCAGGGGCTGTCCAGGCTCTGGGCGTCAAGGTCCGCGCGGAGCAACCGGTCGACCTCGACGGCGCGCCGATCCATGGCATCGTCACCCACTCCGGCAAGTTCGCCGAGTACGTGCGCGCGGGTGAGGCCCTCGACGACGGCATGGCCGAGACGGAGCACGTGATGTACGCGGTCGGGCTGCACGTCGACGCCGCGCCAGGCGCGGAGGTGCTTGCCGAGACGCTCTCGCCCTACTTCCAGCGCACCTACGAGCACTTCTGCTCCCACCGGCAGGCCCCGTGCTCGGGCGAGGTCGTCGCTCCGGCCGCGGTCCGGAACGGGAACGCGGTCTACTTCAGCCATCCCGTCTTCACGCTCTACGGGCAGCTCGGGCCGATGTGGTGCCGCACGATGGTCCTGAACGCCCTCGACCTGCTCCTGCGCGACGTCGTGCTGCGGCACGACGGGCCCACGACGCTCGAGGCGACGGTGAACGAGCAGGCGGCCGAGAACCGGCTTGTGGTGCATCTGCTGCACTACATCCCCGAGCGCCGCTGCACCGCGATGGACACCATCCAGGACGTGCTCCCGATCCGCGACGTGGAGGTCTCGCTCCGCTGCGACCGCGCCCCGAAGTCCGTCCGCTGCGTGCCCGACGGCGCCGCGCTCGACTTCATCGTCCTGGGCGATCGCCTCGAGTTCACCGTACCCGAGGTCCTCGGCCATCAGATGGTGGAGGTTGCGTACTGAGCGGGCGCCGCGTTCGAAACTCGCAGCCCCCTCCCCGCGCTCTTCTCTCC
>CAZCER010000305.1:0-4764 GCA_964497385.1 uncultured Armatimonadia bacterium
TCCCGCGCGAGGTCGCGTTCGGCGCGGAGGCGGGCCTCTTCGCCGGCTCGCGCCAGGTAAGCGCCGAGAGCGTCGGCGGCGAGGCGGAGCGCCTCGAGTTCATCGAGGGGCCAGCGATGTTCGGCGCTCGGGCCCAAGACGCCCAGAGCCCCCCACCAGCGTTCCTCGACGGTGATCGGGAGGAGGAGCAGCGACTCGGCGTTCGCGGCGTCGAGCGCCTCCGCGAGCGCGCCGCGCGCCTCAGGCCTCTCTGCGAGGACGGCGTCGGCGCGCGCGAGACGGGCGCCCCATTCGGCGAGGCCCGGTTCGGTCCAGGCCCCTGCCTGCCCCGCGCGGCCGGCTGGCGCGCCGGCTGCGCGGCCGGCCAGCCACTCGAGGCTCGGGGTCGCCGACGCGGGCGTCGGTTCGTCGGGCGCGTTCCGCAATACGAAGGCGCACGCGGCCCCCGCGGCCGCTCCGATCTCGTGGAGCGCCGCGCGAGGATCGGCTGCGGCGTCGGGTCCAAGCAAGCGTCGGATGACCCCGCCCAGAGATGCAAGCGGCGAGCCGCCTTCGGCCGGGATCCCTGGTTTGGGTTCGCGCTCGGGCACGACAACCTCCCTATCGACTTCAGAGCGCCGACGGCGCTCGCGGTTGTTCCAGAGCATTCTACTACGCGGAGCCGCTTGGCATGCGGCGCTTGCCCCGCGGACCGCTCGCGGATATACTCAGTCGGCTTGGCGGCCAAGAGGGCCGCAGCGTGAGTCCCCGTGAATGCGCCGCTTGCGGCGCAAATCCTGGCTGACTGCCCGGGGGTGTGTCAATGCCGCACGTCACGATGAAAGAGCTTCTCGAAGCCGGAGTCCACTTCGGTCACCAGACTCGTCGGTGGAATCCGAAGATGCGTCCGTACATCTACGGCGGGCGCAACGGCATCTACATCGTCGACCTCCACAAGACGCTCGTGAAGATCGAGGAAGCCTACGAAGCCATCCGCGCGCAGGTCGCGCAGGGCGGTTCGGTGCTGTTCGTCGGCACCAAGAAGCAGTCGCAGGAGTCGGTCGCCGCCGCCGCGCAGCGGTGCGGGCAGCCGTTTGTGAACCAGCGTTGGTTGGGCGGCATGCTGACCAACATGCAGACGATTCGGCAGCGTGTTGCGACCCTGCAGGAGCATGAGGATCTGATCGCGAGCGACGACTTCGAGAAGCTGCCGAAGAACGAGCGCTTGGCGCTCCAGAAGCAGCGCGAGAAGCTCGATCGCTACTTGGCCGGCATCCGCGACATGGTGCATCTTCCGAGCGTCGTCTTCATCGTCGATCTGAAGAAGGAGCACATCGCCGTCAAGGAGGCGCACAAGCTCGAGATCCCGGTCGTCGCGATCGTGGACACGAACTGCGACCCCGACGAGGCCACCTACCCGATTCCGGGCAACGATGACGCGATCCGCGCGATCCGCCTGGTGTGCAACCTGGTCGCCGACGCCTGCCTCGAGGGACAGCAGATCCGCGAGAAGGCCGTGACGGAGGCCGAGTCCGAACGCCGCGCCGAGGCCGAGGGCGCGGATGAGGAAGGCGACGAGGACGGGGCCGACAAGCCCGGGGCGGACGAGGACGCGGAGTACAGCCCCGAGGACCTCGAGGCCGAGTTCGGCGCGGCCGAGGAGAGCCTTGAGGCCGAGGGCGCGGTGGAGGACGAGTAGGATGCGGGGCGCCCGCGCCCGCGTTCTGACAATGGATTAGGTGAGGTGAACGCACGATGGCCATCTCGGCCCAAGACATCAAGCTGCTCCGTGACCGAACCGGAGCCCCGATCGGCGACTGCAAGAAGGCGCTCGACGAGTGCGGAGACGTGGAGTCGGCCGTCGAGCACCTGCGGAAGCAGGGCCTCGCGAAGGCCGCGAAGAAGGCCGGCCGCGCGGCGCGCGACGGCCGCATCGCTCTGGCCGTCTCGGAGGACGCGAAGCGCGGGGCGATCGTGGAGATCAACTGCGAGACCGACTTCGTGGCGCGCACGCCGGACTTCGAGCGGCTCTGCGACACGGTGACCGGCGTCCTCTTGAACGCCGAGGAAACGCCGGCCTCCGCCGAGGCGTTCCTGGCGCTGGCGGCTCCGGGCGGGACGGTGGCGTCGCTGATCACCGACGCGGTCGCGAAGATCGGGGAGAACATCCAGCTCGGGCGTTTCGCTCGGCTCAGCCCGGAGGGGCCGGGGCGTGTGGGGAGCTACCTGCACTTCAACGCGCGCGTTGGCGTGCTGGTGCAGTTCGCGTGCGCTTCGGACGCGGTCGCGGACGGTCTGGCGGACCTCGGCAAGCAGCTCTCGATGCACGTCACGATGGCGGCGCCGCAGTTCGTGTCGGCGGATCAGATCCCGGCCGAGACGCTGGAGCGGGAGCGCGCGGTGCTGCTGGATGTGACGAAGCAGGAGAAACCGGACGCGCCGGAGCAGGCTGTGGAGAAGATCGTGGAGGGGCGTCTCCGCAAGTTCAAGGAGGACGCGTGCCTTCTGGACCAGCCGTGGATCCATGACGAGAAGGGCAAGACGCCTGTTTCCGAGGTGCTCGCGAAGGCCGCGAAGGACCTTGGGGGCGACGTGCGCGTGGCCGCGTTCGCGCGCGTTTCGCTCGATGAGGCGGCATCGGCCGCGGAGTGAACGAAGCTTCCGATCGCGCGCGCGGGTCCCGGGGGGGACTCGGGACCCGCGCGCCAGATGCTGGAGGACGGATGTGAGCGGCTCTCCCGCGTACAAGCGAGTGCTCCTCAAGCTATCCGGTCAGGCGTTCAGCGGGGGGCCTCGAGCACGGCTTTGATCGTGACACCGTGGCCTCGATCGCGGGGGGCGTCAAGGCGATCGCGGACATGGGCGTGGAGACGGCCGCGGTCGTGGGGGCGGGGAACATCCTTCGCGGGGGCGAGGCGGCGGGGCAGGGGATGGACCGCGCGACGGCGGACTACGCCGGCATGGTGGCGACGGTCATCAACTCCTTGGTGCTTCAAGACACCCTTGAGTCGATGGGCACCTTCACCCGCGTGCAGAGCGCGATCGAGATGCGGGAGGTGGCCGAGCCGTTCATCCGCCGGCGCGCCATTCGCCATCTGGAGAAGGGGCGGGTCGTCATCTTCGCGGCGGGCACGGGCAACCCGTTTTTCACGACGGACACGGCGGCGGTGCTGCGCGCGATCGAGGTCGGCGCGGAGGTGCTGCTGAAGGCCACCAACGTGGACGGCGTGTACGACTGCGACCCGCGCGTGAACCCCGATGCGAAGCTCTACCGGGAGCTGGAGTACGAGGAGGCCCTGCTCAAGGGCCTCGGCGTGATGGATGCCACGGCGTTCTCGCTGGCTATGGAGAACGACCTGCCGATCATCGTCCTGAACCTGGACGACCCGTACAACCTGCGCCGTGCGGTTCAGGGCGAGGCGATCGGAACCTACGTAGGGAGGGCGCGCCATGGTTGACACGCTTGTCGCCGAAGTGAAGCACAAGATGGAGTCGACGATCGCCTCGGTGGGTGACCGTCTCCTGACGGTCCGGACCGGCACGGCGAGCGCCTCGGTGCTCAGCGCCGTGCAGGTGAACGCCTACGGCTCTCAGATGAGGATGCAGGAGGTCGCCACCGTGAGCGCGCCGGAACCGCGGATGCTCATCGTCTCGCCCTATGACAAGAGCATTCTCCGGGACATCGAGCGCGCGATCCAGGGCGCGAACCTCGGACTGAACCCTCAGAGCGACGGCAACATCCTCCGCATTCCGATCCCCCCGCTCACGGAGGAGACGCGGAAAGAGATCGTCAAGGGCGTCCGCAAGATGGTCGAAGACGGCAAGGTGGCCATCCGGAACGTCCGTCGCGACGCCAACGATCGTCTCAAGAAGGCGGAGAAGGCCGGCGAGATCAGCGAGGACGACCACCACCGCCTCAACGATGAAATCCAGAAGCTCACCGGCGACTTCTGCGAGCGCCTCGACAAGATCGGCGCGGCCAAGGAGGAAGAGGTGATGACGGTCTAGCGCGCCCCGCGCGCCTGTGATCGCCGTCGCACGCCCATGACCGAGAGCAGGGCTCCCAAGCATGTGGCCATCATCATGGATGGCAATGGGCGCTGGGCCAAAGAGCGCCTCCTCCCGCGCATGGCGGGCCACCGCAAGGGGGCTTCGACCGTGCGCCGGATCTGCTACGCCTGCGCCGACCGCGGGGTCGAAGTGCTGACCCTCTACATGTTCTCCACCGAGAACTGGAAGCGCGCGTCCGAGGAAGTGGGGGCGCTCATGTCCCTCATCGAGCGCACGCTCCGCAAGGAACTCGCCGAGTTTCACCGCCGCGGCGTGCGCGTGCGCGTCTCCGGGCGCGTCTCGGAGCTGCCGCCCGCCCTTCAGGACACGATCAACGGCCACATCGCGGACACGGCCGCCAACGCCGACCTGACGCTGAACATGGCCGTGAACTACGGCGGCCGGGGCGAGATCGTCGATGCGGCGCGCTCGCTCGCGCAAGACGTGCGGGACGGCCGACTCGACCCGGACCAGATCGACGAGGCGCTTTTCGCGAGCCGTCTTTACACCGCGGGCCTGCCCGACCCCGACCTCCTCATCCGCACCGGCGGCGACATGCGCATCTCAAACTTCCTCCTCTGGCAGACCGCCTACACGGAACTCTACGTGACGCCGACGCTGTGGCCCGCGTTCACGGAGGAGGAGCTGGACCGGGCCTTCGACGTCTTCGCCGGGCGCGAGCGCCGCTTCGGCGGGGTGATCGGCGGGGTGGAGTGAGCGCCGCGCGGAACCTCG
>CAZCER010000305.1:4774-6563 GCA_964497385.1 uncultured Armatimonadia bacterium
TCTTCGGCTCCACGGGCTCCATCGGGGTGCAGACCCTCGACGTGGTCCGGGCTCACCCCGATCGTCTGCGGGTCGTTGCGCTCGCCGCCGGGACGAACGCGCCGCTCGTCATCGAGCAGGCGCGCGAGTTTGGTCCGGAGGTCGTCGCGGTCGCGGACGAGGCCGCAGGCTCCAGGGTGGCGGAGGCGCTCGGGGCGGCCTGCGAGGTGCGCGTCGGATCCGAGGCCGTCGAGAGCCTGGGAGACCTCGACGGCGCCGACACCCATGTCGTCGCCATCACCGGGTTCGCGGGACTGCGGCCCATGCTCCGCGCGCTCCGGCGGGGGCGCCGCGTCTGTTTCGCCACGAAGGAGCCGCTGGTTGCAGCCGGAGACCTCGTGCTCGCCGAGGCGGAGGCCGGCGGCGCGACCCTCGCTCCGATCGACTCCGAGATCTCCGCTCTGTGGCAATGTCTCGGGGGAGCGGACGTGAAAGACCTGCGTCGGCTTCTGCTGACGGGGTCGGGGGGGCCGTTCCGGGAGTGGCCCTCCGAGCGGATCGAGAACGCCTCCGTGGAGGACGCCCTGGCGCATCCGACCTGGAGCATGGGCGCGAAGATCACGGTGGACTCGGCCACGCTCATGAACAAGGGGCTCGAGGTCATCGAGGCGTGGCGGTTGTTTGGCGTGTCGCTCGAGAAGATTCAGGTTGTCATCCACCCCCAGAGCGTGGTCCACTCGATGGTGGAGTTCGAGGACGGATCGGTGCTTGCGCAGCTCGGGAGGCCGGACATGCGACTCCCGATCCAGTACGCGATCTTGCGACCGGAGCGCCCCCGCAACGCGTTCGACCGGATCGACTGGCTGAACGCCGGTCCGCTGACTTTCGAGGCGCCGGACGCGAGTCGCTTCCCGTGCCTGAGGCTTGCCTACGAGGCCGCGCGCGCGGGCGGGACGGCGCCTACGGTTCTGAACGCGGCGAACGAAGCGGCCAACGCGGCGTTTCTGACGGGCCGGATCCCCTTTGGCGGGATCGCGAGGGTGGTCGAATCCGCTCTCGGCGCGCATTCCGTGACGGTTCCGACCTCACTGAGCGAGGTCGAGGCCGCCGACGCCGAAGGCCGGGAACGGGCCCGTCGACTCATCGCCGACGAGGCCGGAGAGATAGGGACGAGGTGAGCCCGCGGATGAAACTCCGCTGGTGGATAGTCGGATGCGCCATCGCGGCGTCGCTGCCGCTGCTGGCGACGGGATGCAACCAGCCTCCGCCGCAAGCGACCGGGCCCGAGCGACTCGAGGCGCGGTACGACCCGGCTGACGGCGCGATCACGCTCACATGGCAGGCCCCGACGGGGAGCGGTCCGGCTCCGGCCGAGTACCGCGTCTACCGCGTTCCGCACGACTGGGCGGACGCGCCTCCGACCGTGCCGATCGCGACCGTTCCCGGGTCGGAGACCGAGTATGTGGACCAAGAGGCCGAGGCTGGCCAGCGCTGGACGTATATTGTCGAGTCCTGGCCGGCGGAGGCGAGCGCCGCGTCGGGCGCCGCCGGCGTCGTCGCCCGGACCGCGATCGACGACACGCCGCCGGCGCCTCCGGTGATCGACGCGGAGGAGACCGGGGACTACGAGCGCGACGCGGGCGGGGCCGCCGTGGTGGTCTTTGACTTGAGCCCGGACGACCTGCACGGCGCCGAAGACGTTGTCGCCTACAACGTGTACCGGTCCGAGAGCCCCGACGCGGGTCCGGGCGCGGGGGCCGAGCGCCTGACCTCTCTCACGGCGAAGAGCCAGCTCCACGTCGATCGGACC
>CAZCER010000306.1:0-6533 GCA_964497385.1 uncultured Armatimonadia bacterium
GGGGGCGAGTACCTCCTCGGCGAGGCTCGTGAGCTGATCCGGGTGCTTGCGGGTCGCGACCCCGAGCGTGCGGAGTGGCTCGAAGAGCAGCGCTATGTCGTCAGTCTGTCACTGAAGTTCCGAGTTGGCATACACGCCTGCGAACCGTACGAGGAGTGGGATGCGGACGCGAGAGCGATGCGTGCGCGCCCCGTTCCTGAGCGGTACTACGAGGGACTCGGAGCGTCTCGCGACCGGCCTGTCTACTCGGTGGTCAGCGCGACGCTCCTGGTCCCCTAGCACTGAGTGTGCGACGACTGCGAGCCGGAAGGAGCTACCTCGTGAACAGACTGCTCGCCAAACTGGCGTCTCCGTGCGTTCTCGCCCTGCTGGCCACCGCAAGCGCGGCGCAACTGCCTCCTCCAGATCCTCCCTGGACCCCCACGCCCGCGCCGGACCCAGTCCTGCCCGCGCCGAGCCAGGTGGATCCCGGCGAGGAGGTGTCTGTCCAGGTTGTCATAGGAGACTGGGACACCCAGATGTACACGCAGTGCACCGTGTATGACACGGCCTGGGACTGGGAGATCCTGTCGGTGAGCAACGGCGGGACCGCGTCCTTTGGGGGTGACGAGACGGCGTGGGGTGGGCTCGTGGCACTCGACTACCAGGCACCGGATCCGTACGCCCTACCGTGGGAGTCCATGGTGTACCTCCGTGCGACCAACGATGAGCCGACCTACGACGGCGGCGATGACGACCCAGTGGCGATGGTGGTCAGATTCCGTTCCTGGGGAGACTGATCGGCAGGCCCCCGAGAGTCAGTTGCCTGCTAACGCCCACGTGCCAGACTCGCAGTGTCCTAGGCCCGCCTGTTCTGCAGGCGGGCCTGCTGTTACTCGCACCGTGCCTCTGGGAAGGGCCCGGCCCCGCGGGGTCGAAGTGCAGACGCAGCAGAGGAGGCCCCACGATGCGCATCGGCTTCATCGCACGCGGGCTCGAGGAAGACTTCCGCTTCGCGAAGGAGCACGGGATCGGCTGTGTGGAGTTCAACCTCGCCGAGGACATGACGCTCTGTGAGCGCACCGAGGAGATCAACGGCTGGCGCGCGACCTACGGGGTGGCGATCAGCCACGTGGGCCTGTACGGTCGCGACTACCTCACCTACGACGAGGTGGACCGGGAGCGCCACTGGACGGACCTCCGGCGCGCGATGGACTTCGCCGAGGAGATCGGCGCTCCGCTCATCACCACCGGCGGCGGGGTGCAGGGCCGGCGCACCATGCGCGAGGCCTCTGACGAGCTGTTCCGGATGCTCCCGCCGCTCCTCGAATACGCCGAAGCGAAGGGCCTCCGGTTCGCGTTCCACAACGGCGCGTGGGCGAACTTCATCGTCGGCCCGCCCATGTGGGACCGGGTGCTCGATCACTTCCCGAGCGTCGGGATCACATTCGACCCGTCGCACGCGCAGCACGACGGCAAGGACTGGCTCACCCAGCTCCGCGACTACGGGCCGATGGTCCGGCACGTTCACGCGAAGGATCCGATCTTCATCGACGGGAAGCATGTCGAGGACGTCCCTCCCGGGATGGGCTCCATCGCCTGGGGGACCTTCATCGCGATGCTCCGCCGCCACGGGTACGACGCCGACATCAACATCGAGCCGCACTCGCCGACATGGCTCGGGGAGCGGTTCTACGCGGGCATCCTGATCGGGAAGCGGCGCCTGGAGCAGTTCATCGTCTGACACGACGGGAGATGGATCGATGGCAACGCGGAAGTGGGCCTATCTGGCCTCCCTGGGGTTCTCGAGCATGCCGGCTGAAGCGGTCGTCGGGCGCCTCGCCGAACTCGGCTATGCCGGCGTGGAGTGGACTCTCGCGCACTTCAACCCGCGGGCGCACCCACCGGCCGAACTCCAGCGCGTGGTGGAGGTGACCAAGGCGGCCGGCCTCGGAGTCTCGGAACTCGTCGCGCAGCAGGATGTCGTCACCCTCGACGAGGCCGCCCGCAAGGATCGCATCGCGCTGACCATCGACTGCGTGCGCGCCTGCGCCGACTGCGGCATCCCGGCCGTGAACGTCTTCTCGGGCCCGGCCCCGTGGGACCCCTCGGCCCCGAAACTGGGGAAGGACATCACCGAGGGCGCCGCGATGGACCAGGTCGAGTCGGCGTTCGCGGAGATCCTTAGCGTCGCGGAGGACGTAGGCGTTGATCTTGCGCTCGAGGCCGTGTTCGGGATGGCCTGCCGCGACTACTACACGACCGCTGAACTCCTCCGGCGCCTGCCCTCTCCGCGGATGAACATCAACATGGACCCGTCGCACCTCGCGCTGTACCGGAACGACGTCGGGATGGCCGTGCGGGCGTACGGGAAGCGGATCGTCCACGTCCACCTCAAGGACGTGATCGGCGTTCCTCCGGACTGCGGCGACTCGTTCCTCTTCCCGCTCCTTGGTGAGGGCCTCGTCGACTGGCCGGGCTTTGTCGGCCACCTGGACTCCATCGGCTACGACGGGTACCTGAGCGTGGAGTTCGAGTCTTTCAAGTACTACGAGACGGTGCTCAAGGGCGACCCCGTTGCCGCAGCGCGCCTCTCGATGGAGCAGATCCGCGCGTTGATGGGGTAGAGAGAACTCCCCTCCCCGCGCGAAGCGCCTGCGGGGAGGGGCAGGGGAGGGGCCCCGCTTGGTCTGCTCGGCCAGTCGGTCAGGGCTTCGCGGACGAACTCCAGCACTCCGTAGAGGCGCCGCATGCGCTTCGCGCGGAGAGCCCAGCGTTGCGGCTCGGCATGCTGCTCGCCGTCGAGTTTGCTCGCGAGCCTTGAGGCCTGCCAGTAGGAGTCCACGGCGTACGGGCCGACGGGGTGCTGCCTACCGAACTTCGCTCCGACCAGACGCTTGGCGCAAGTGAGCCCGGAGCCGGGCCTCCGCGCCGGTGGCCTGGGACCGCAGCCGCCGGCCAAGAGAGCCTGGGCGGTGTCGGTCACGGAATGGCATGAACGGCGATTCGGGGCCCCTCCCATTGGGGCGAGGCAAGCCATCGCCCCTACGCGCAAACGCTTCGCGCGGGGAGAGGGCATCAAAGGCGCTTCGCGCGGGGAGGCGGCGCCTCAGCGAAGCAACTACCCCACCGGCAGCCAGACGCGGAACGTGGAGCCCTCGTCCTCGACGCTCTCGGCCCAGATGCGGCCTCCGTGCGCCTCCACCACGAGCTTGCAGAGCGTGAGGCCGAGCCCGGTCGAGGCGTACTTGCCGGACTTCCGATCTTCGACCTGGGCGAACTTGTCGAAGATGCGCTCCAGGGAGTCGCTCGGGATGCCGTGGCCCGTGTCCCGCACGGCGAAGAGCAGTCCGTCACCCTCGCGTTGGGCGCTGATGCGGATCGTCCCGCCGGTGGGTGTGAACTTGATGGCATTGCCCAGGAGGTTCACGAGGGTGCGTCGCATGAGTTCCTCGTCCGCGAGGATGGTCGGGAGACCGGGCGGGACCTCCGCCTCGAGCGTCTGGCCGGCCTCCTCAAGCAGCATCTCGACCTGCTCGCGCGCATGCTCCACCAGGTCGGTGGCCGAGAGGGGCGACTTGTGGAGCGGGAGCGACCCCTCCTCCATCTTCCCGATGTTGAGGAGGTCGTTGATCATCCCCATGAGGGTCTTGCCGCCCCGGATGGAGATGCCGAGCATCTCGCGCTGGACCTCGTCGAGGCCGCCGATCGCCTCGATGGTCTGCAGTCCGGCGAGGAGCGACGTCAGGGGCGTGCGCAGATCGTGGACGATCATGTTCGTGAGGTCGTCCCGCAGGCGGGCCAAGGACTGGAGTTCCTTGTGAGCGCTCTCGAGGGCGAGGGTGGCTTCCTTGCGGAGTGTGATGTCGTGCAGGAGGAACGCCGTGCCCGTCGTACGGCCGCGATACTGGGCGATGGGGGAGACACGGACGCCGTAATAGCGCTTGCCCTGCGGCGTCCTCGCGGCGATCTCGTACTCGCCCGGCGTGCGGTGGCCCGCCAGTTTCGTGAGGGCTGTCAGGTGGCCAGCGACCTCCCCGACGGTGCGGCCGATGGCCGAATCGACGGGCGCGCCCAGAAGCTTGCTCGCGGCGGAGTTCAGGTCCGCGACCCGCCCCTGTCCGTCCAAAACGAGGATGGCGCCGGTCATCCGCCGGAACACGAGGTCTCGCGCGACCGGGGCCAGGTCGAGCAGGCCC
Source organism: uncultured Armatimonadia bacterium (assembly GCA_964497385.1). GTDB lineage: Bacteria > Armatimonadota > Zipacnadia > UBA1398 > UBA1398 > CAZCER01. The sequence goes on from CAZCER010000306.1 coordinate 4,179, forward strand.
GCCGGGTGCACGGTGAGCGCCATCACGAGGCCGGAGAGCGCGAAGCCGATCGGCACATAGCGGGCCGTGGCGGTGTGGTCGGTCACATACACCTGGACGGCGACCGCGAAGACGGGCAACGCGGAGGCCACGGCCATCAGCGCGGCGCGCCCGCGGTAGTAGCGGGGCACCTGGGTTGCGAGGGTCGCGAAGAGGCCGAAGGCCATGAGGGCCAGCACAAGGGAAGACGCCCCGTGCGCGGCGCTCCACGGTCCGGGCGTCGGGTCGAGGTTGTGCGCGGGCGTCCCGATCTCGGCGTAGAAGAGGTGATGCCAGGGGTTCGTGAGCACCAAGACCGTCGACGCGAGTCGAAACGCGAGCGTGACAAGGATGATCGGGCTGCGGAGCCAGCGCTGCCTCCCTGTGTAGTAGAGGGCGAAGATCAGAAAACCCGAGAGCGCGACATCCCAGCCGACCACCATCGCCTGCGCGAGCAAGAGCTGCGCCAACGTCCCGGCGGTGTGGAAGCGCAGGAGGAACGCGACCGTGTGGACGGCCACCCCCAGCATCGCGGCGACGAGAGCCCACGCGCCCGGCTCCGACCGCTTCCGCCAGCCGTAAACCGCAAGCGCCAGGGCCACACAGGCCCCCAACCACAGCACCGCATCGCCCAGGATAGGCGGCTTCGGCAAGCGTCTCCTCCTCGTCTCTCCACCGGCGGCCCGCGAGTCGTCTTCGCGGCGCTCCCCGCGGCGCCCTTCCCGGAACCCGGGGCGCAACGCCATCCGCGGAAGGTCCGACCTGTTGCGGCCGGAATTGCCCCCAACCGCACCACATACGGCTAGGAGGAATCGCAGGCATGTCCAGCTTACGTACGTTCACGCTCCCTCTCACTCTGATCGCGCTCGGTTGGCTCACACAGTGGGCCGCCGCCGATGTCCTCGACGAAGTCACCCGTTCGATCCCCGGCCAGTTGCAGAGGGCCTCCAGCGGCCTCTTCGACCCCGAATCGAACGCCGACTGTCATCACGTGTACCCGGGCCAGCGCCTGATCCTCGCTGACCTGGAGGGCCCGGGCGAGATCCGGCACATCTGGTTCACGCTCTCCAGCGCCGACCGTCGGCACCCCCGGAACGTCGTTCTGCGCGCCTACTGGGACGGGGCGGCCGAGCCGGCCGTGGAATCGCCGATCGGCGACTTCTTCGCCGCGGGCCATGGCATGCGCGCGAACGTGAACTCCGCGCCGATCAGCGTGACCTCGTACGGCCGCGCGCTGAACAGCTACTGGCGCATGCCCTTCCGCAAGCGCGCGGTCCTCGAACTCGAGAATCAGGGCTGGGCGCGCGTCTCGGTCTACTGCCAGGCCGAGTGGCTGAAGCTGGACTCGCTTCCGGACGACGCGCTCTACTTCCACGCCCGCTACCGCCAGGAGCATCCCGCGAAGGCGCTCTCGCCCTACGTCCTCTTTGAAGGGGTGGGGCAGGGGCAGTACGTCGGGACGGTCTACTCCTCGGACAACATGGTCGAGAGCTGGTTCGGGGAGGCCGACGACCGGTTCTACGTGGACGGCGAGACGACGCCTTCCATCGTCGGGACGGGTACTGAGGACTACCTCAACGACGCCTGGAACATCCGCGTCTTCACCCACGCCTACCACGGGGTCACGATCTGCGAGGCTAAGGGCGCCGAGCGGCGCATCACGGCGTACCGCTGGCACCTGCCGGACCCGGTCGTTTTCACGAAGTCGCTGAAAGTCGAGATGGAGCGCCGGAGCTTTGCGGAGATCGTGGACCCAGAGACCGGCAAGCCCACTCTGTACGACTTCAAGTATCGCCCGGACTACGTGTCTTCCGTCGCGTTCTGGTATCACAAGGGCACGATGCCGCGCACCTGGGACTTCCCGAGCGGGCCCGAGAGGCTCCTCGAGGAGATCTGGGTCGAGCCCACCGCCCTCGTGGAAGCCGCCCGCACCTCGCCCGGCCTGAAGCCGGTCCGACGGAGCAACCGAACCTGCAATCTGAAGCAGTTCTGCTACCTGCGAAACGACGCGCCCGGTGGGTGGGTCGAGTTCCCGTTCCGGGTCGGGAAGGCGGGCCGCTACGCCGTGTCCGTTCTCCAGAACCTCTTCCGTGAGTACGGCGTGTGGCGCGTGAGCATCGTTGCTCCGGATGGTGAGACCGTGCTCGACCCGGCGCTCGACTTCTTCGACAACCTCTACTCCCGCGAAGAGAACTGGCCCGAGAACCACCACCACGGCACCACGGTCGAGACGAAGCTGGGCGAACTCCCTCTCGAGCCGGGCGACCATTGGGTGCGGTTCGAGTGCGTGGGGGCGAACCCGCAGACCCGTCACCCGGAGACCGGCGAGTTCGGCGC
>CAZCER010000307.1:0-6531 GCA_964497385.1 uncultured Armatimonadia bacterium
GGCTCGAGTTCCCCGACCCCGAGGGGCGCTTCGAGGGGTTCGGGGACGCCGTGGCCGCCGGCCGGGCGGGCGGCAAGTGCGTCCAGTTCTGCATCGGCTTCTCGCTCTTCGAGCGCGCCTGGACGCTGCGGGGCATGGCGCATCTGATGATGGACATGGTCGAGCGCCCGGACTTCGTGCACGCGCTGCTGGACGCGATCTGCGACTGGAATGTGGCCCTGGTCGAGCGGGCCGTGAGCTACGGGGTGGACTCGGTTCACTTCGGCGACGACTGGGGTTCCCAGCGCGGGTTGCTGCTGAGCCCCGACATGTGGCGCGAGTTCCTGAAGCCCCGGCTCGCGCGGCAGTACGGGGCGGCCAAAGCGGCCGGCAAGTTCGTGACCATCCACTCCTGTGGGATGGTGCAGGAGGTCTTCCCCGACCTGATCGAGATCGGGCTCGACGCCTTCAACCCGTTCCAGCCCGAGGTGATGGACCCGTATGAGATGAAACGCCAGTACGCCGGGAAGCTCGCCTTCTGGGGCGGCGTGAGCACCCAGAGGCTTCTGCCCTATGGCACACCCGCCGACGTGCGCAAAGAAGCCCGGCGCTTGATGGCCGAGGTCGGGAGCGGCGGCGGCTACATCCTCGCGCCCGCGCACGCCATCCCTGGCGACGCCAAGCCCGAGAACATCCTCGCGCTGATCGAGACGGTGAATGGGGCGTAGGGGCGTCGGCTTGCCGCGCCCAGGCCCTGTCTCCCGCCCCTACCTCGGCGGGTCGCCCCAGTCGGGGATCTTCATGAGTTCTCCGTCGCGCATCGCGGAGGCGTGGGCCACGAGGCCGGGGGCGAGGTAGCGCACCGCGTCCCAGGCGCTGACGCGGGGGAGGCGCGACTCGTTGATCGCGTTCACGAACTCGTTCATGAGGTAGACCTCGGCGCCTCCGTGGCCGTCCGAGGTGAAGCGGTGCAGGGGCTCAGGCAGGGGCTCATGGAAGGGCGTCGGCTCGACGGCCTCCCAGCCGTTCTTCGTGGCCCACGCCGCTCCGTTCAGGCCCCACTCGAAGGTGCCCTCGGTGCCGAAGATCCGGCAGCGCTCGGCTCCGGGGTGGCCGGTGCGGCGGGCCTCGATGATCCTGGCTGTGCCGCCGTTACTCATACGGAAGAGGGCGATCTCGTTGGAGTAGGGGTTCCCCGACCGTGTGTCGGTCCTGAACCAGTCGTCGCCGGGCATCCGGTAGCCCTGGCAGGAGACCTCGGTCATGTGCGCGCCCGTCACGGAGATGGCGAAGCTGGTGGAGTGGGTCGGGTAGTGCATCGGCGGGTCGCCCGTCTTGTCGCGCGTGGCGTTGGGGCCGAGGCGGTTGTGGAACACGTCGTAGAGCCCGTGGTCCATGTCGTGGAGGTACTCGCCCTCGCAGTAGAAGATCTCGCCGAACTCGCCCTTGGCCTGCTTCTCGCGGCAGAACGCGGTCTCCGGCCGGAAGAAGCTGGTCTCGCCGTTCATGTAGAGCTGGCCTGTCGTCTTCGCGGCCTCGACGAGCTTGTCGCACTCATCGAGCGACGCGGCGCACGGGCACGCGGTGTAGACGTGCTTCCCGGCCTCCATCGCGCGCACGGCCTGGGGAGCGTGCATCCAGTGCTGGGTGATGACGACCACGGCGTCGAGGTCCGAGGCGAGCGTCTCGTCCAGGTTTGCGTACGTCTCCGAGATCTCGAAGCGCTTCGCCGCATCCGCCAGTCGCTCGGGGCGCATGTCGCAGAGCGCGAGCCGGTCCACGCCTGGGTGAAGCTTCAGGGGCTCCACGAACATGGGGCCAAAGGCCCCGAGCCCCACCACGCCAATGCTGGTACCCATCGTCGGGCGCCTCCTTGGGTCGTCGTCAGTCTCCGAGCAGCGTCTCCGCCGCCGTGCGGGCAAGCTGGTCCACCGCGTTGTTGTCCGCGTCATCCGTGTGCGCCGCGACTTTGCGCCAGTGGACCTTGACGCCGCAATCCCTAACCGCGTCGCGGTACTTGCGCGTGAAGTCCGTGTTCGCCTTCCACTTCAGGGTCGGCCACTTGGCGAGGCCCTCGTAGTCATGACAGATCGTCACTTCCGTGACCCCTCGGCAGGTGCACCACTTCAGGGCCCGCATCACAGCCACGATCTCGCCGGCGACGTTGCGCTGGTCGAGAGCCTCCTCAGGGATGCCCGTCCCGCTCGCGGCGTGCGTCCTCCGGCCGCCCTCACGGACGAGGAACCCCCAGCCCGCGGCCCGACGCTTGCCCCGCTGCACGTACGAGCCATCCACCCAAATCCAGATCTCGCCCTCTTTGGGATGAACGGCGGGCCTCGGCGTGGACCCGGGACGCGGAACCGGTCGCGCGCCGGAGCCCGCACCGTACCCTGGCTGCACCGCGCGGCCAGGGCACGACGCGATGGCCGCGTCCACCGCTCGGGCGATGACCGGCTTCAGTCCTTCCGGCGCGGCGGCGAGTTCCGTCGAAACAACGGTCGGGCCCTTCTTGCCCCAGTAGGCGACCAGCTTGCCCATCGTGGGGGCGTCGGAGGTCCAGAGGCGCACCTTCTGGCCGTATTGGCTTGCCTCGGCGAGGTCGGCCCCGATGCCGCGCGCCTCGAGTTCCGCGATGAGGGCCTTGGCGAGTTCGATCTGTCGCATGCGTTGGTCGATCCTATCCGTGCGCGCCGCGCGCGCTCCGGCCTGCATCTACGTCTGCGAGGGCGCGATCCCTCCGCTCCGGCCTACTCCACCCACCGCACTTCGGGGAGGCTCCTCCGGATCGATCGCGCGTACCGCGCTACAGGATAGCCCAGTGAGATCGCGACCCGGGTGCGATGCCCCTCGGGGATCCCGAGCGCCGCGCGCGCCTCCGCGACCTGATCGACGACCGGCGGTATGACCCCGAGCGTCACCGCCCCGAGACCGAGCGAGTGAGCGGCGAGCAGCGCGTAGGTTTGGAGGATGGGGATGTCCTCGCCCACGAACTCGGCGTCCGGCGCGGAGTGGAAGAAGAGCATCGCTCGGGCGCCCCACGTGAATGTCGGGCGACCGACCTCACCCTCGGCCTCTATCATCTCCAGGAGGGGGAGGAGGGTGTTCACCAGTCCGTTGTAGGCGTCCGGCAGCATGCCTCGGCGCACGAAGTAGCGCACGAACCGATTGCGCATCATCCTGAGAAAGCCCGAGTACATGATCTTCGCGCGGGCCTCGAGCATCTCGAGCTTCGCGGCGTCGGTGACGATCGTGAGGCTCGCTCGGTGCGGCGGGAAGCTCATCGGGGCGAGAGAGCACGCCTCGGCGATGCGCTCCAGCGCTTCGCGCGGAACGGGCTTCTCCGAGTAGAGCCGGACCGACCGGCGGCTCGCGAGCAGGTCCAGGAACGCCTGAGGCGCGGGGAGTTCGGGCAAGTCGCCGAAGTCGCGGTCGTAGGAGAGGCCCCCCGCCTGTACAGCCTGCGTGGGGCAGGCGGCCATGCACTGGCCGCACGCGAAGCAGCGCTCCGCGCGCGTCGGGACGACGCGCGGAACCGCGGCGCCTTCCTCCCGGACAAAGATAAGCACGGGGCAGACGAGGCTGCACTGCCCACAGCCCGTGCAGAGATCGGCATCGATGGTTGGGATCGGGATGGCCTCGGTCACGCTACTTCGCACCTCGCTTCGGCTTGCGCTCATGAAGACCCGCCCAGGCTGTCTCGGAGATCGTTCGGATGAGGGTGTTCGCGTCTTCCTCGGACTCGAGCCCGTGGATCGCGACGACGAGGGTCCACCAGTTTCGGTTCTTCTCCTCGATCAGGGCGGCGTCGTTGTGCACAAGCGGGAGCCCGCCCGTCTTGTTGCCCACAACGGCGCCGGAGTCCGCGGGTATTCCGGCGGGGATCCGGCTGCGATCCTCCTGACTGGAGAGCATCCCGAGAACGGTCTCGGTGAGTTCTTTCGGCAGGTGCGCGCTTGAGTGGATCCCCTGGAGGAGTCGGGCGACATCGTCGGTCGTGATGAGGTTGTCGACGCCGCGTTCCCGCGCCTCCCAATCGAGCATCACGCGCTTCAGGCAAGTGCCCTGCGAGAGCCCCATCAGCCCGTGGATCTCCCGGTCGATCCGCTCCATTCCGAGAGCCTCGATGAGTTCGTTCGTCGATTCGTTGCAGCTCTTGGTGATCATGTCCCAGACCAGCCGCATCAGACAGGCCGCCCGCCCGGGAGGGGCGGCTCGGAGAGACCAGCCTCCCTCCACCACGCGCCGCAGCGCCGAGACCATCACACAGAGCTTGATGACGCTCGCCGACGGCATCGGGCGGTCGCCCTCGATCGAGACCAGCACCCCCCTCGGAGGGTGGAACAGCGTGATCGACACATCGGCGGGAACCGAAGCGACGATCTCACGAAACTCGGCGCGGAGCTTGCTCGCGACGGACACGTTGTCGCCTCCAGCATCTGTGTCTATGGCCGATCGCGGCCAAGTGAGCGCTTGACGAAGACACTCGCCTGGGCGATGAATAGCGAATAGGAGGGTCCTATGAGTCTGAAGACGGCGCTGTTCCTAATCGCTCCGTTCGCCATCGCCGGGGCGGCCCTCGTCCCTGGCTGCGCCAAGCCCTCACCCGCGCCTGAGCCGAGCGCGCGGGCGGCCTCCGGCGGCGTCAGCGTATTCGTGAGCATCCCCCCGCAGGCCTACTTCGTCGAGAAAGTGGCCGGCGAGCGGGTGAAGGTCGAGGTGTTGGTCGGTCCCGGCCAGTCGCCCCACACCTACGAGCCTCCTCCGCGGAGGATGGCCGCGCTCTCGGAGGCCGACGCGCTGTTCACCATCGGGGTGCCGTTCGAGAGCGCCCTTATCGTCAAGATCCGCGGGACGGCCCCCGACCTCGAGATCGTGGACACGACCGAGGGCATCGCGCTCCGGACGATGGAGGCCCACCGCGAGCACGACGGCGAACCCGCGCATGGGCATGAGGGCGCCAAGGACCCGCACACGTGGTTGGACCCGACTCTGGTGAAGACCCAGGCATGCACGATTCGAGACGCGCTGACGCGGTTGGACCCTGCGGGCAAGACGGACTACGAGGCGAACTGCGCGGGCTTTCTGGACGAGTTGGACGCGCTGGACGCCGAATTGGCCGAGGCGCTCGCTCCCCTGGAGGGTCGGACGCTCATGGTCTTTCACCCGTCCTTCGGCTACTTCGCCGACCGATACGGGCTGAGGCAGATCGCGATCGAGACCGAGGGCAAGGAGCCCGGACCCCGCGAACTCGCCGGGATGGTCGCCCGTGCGCGGACGGAGGGCGTCGGAGCCATCTTCATCCAACAGGAGTTCGCGAGCACAAGCGCGGAAGCCATTGCCGAAGAGGTGGGCTGCCCCGTGGTTCGACTCGATCCCCTCGCTCGCGACTACCTCGCGGGCATGCGGAGCCTGGCGGCCGCGGTGAAAGACGCACTGGGGGCGGAGTAGATGGCCGAGGTCGCCGGGCTCAGAGCAAGTCCCGCCGTGGAACTGGACCACGTCACCTTTGGATACGACCGCGAACCCGTGCTCTCAGACGTGACGATCCGCATCCCAAGAGGGGAGTGCGTCGGCATCGTGGGGCCAAACGGGGGCGGGAAAACGACGCTGCTTCGGCTGATCCTGGGCCTGCTGCGCCCCGACGAGGGCGAGGTCCGCGTGTTGGGCGAGCCGCCGCATCGGGCGCACCGCCGGATCGGCTACGTGCCGCAGGCGTTCCACGACGACTCGGCCTTTCCGATCTCCGCGCTGGAGGTCGTCTTGATGGGCCGTCTCGGGATGAGTTTCCCGATGGGGCCGCATCGCCGCATAGACCGCGGATCGGCTTTGGAGGCTCTCGACAGCGTCGGCCTCGCCGACGCGTCGCGCAGGGCCTTCGCGGACCTCTCCGGAGGACAGCGTCAGCGTGTGCTCATCGCTCGAGCGCTGGCGTCCGGGCCCGAGATTCTCATGCTCGATGAGCCCACCGCCAGCGTGGACCCGGCGGCCGAGCGCGAGATCTACGAACTCCTGCGGGGCCTGTCGGAACGGATGACCATCGTCATGGTGAGCCATGACCTGCGCTTCGTGTCCGAACTCGTGACCGGGGTGCTCTGCGTGGCCCACGGGGCGCGATGGCACCCGACCACCGACGTCGGCGATCTCACGAGCGAGCTGTTCCGCGAGATCTACGGCGCCAGCGTCCGCCTTGTGCGCCACGACCGGCACGTCGGGGCGGAGGAGAAGCCGTGACCGAGTTTCTGGTCGCTGTCGGCGAACACGCGTTCCTTCGGAACGCGCTCATTGCGGGGCTGCTGGCCTCCGTCGCCTGCGGCGTGGTCGGCAGTTACGTCATGGCCCGCCGCATCACTTACATCGCGGGCGGCATCGCGCACTGCATCCTCGGCGGCATGGGCGCCGCGCGCTACCTGCAGGTGACCCGCGGATGGGAGTGGCTGCATCCGCTCTACGGGGCCGTCGCTGCGGGGCTCCTCGCCGCGCTCATCATCGGATTGGTGACGATCCGCGGCCGACAGCGCGAGGATACGGTCATCAGCGCGCTGTGGGCGGTGG
>CAZCER010000308.1:0-6529 GCA_964497385.1 uncultured Armatimonadia bacterium
CCGCAGTCGGTTCCGGTCATCGACGGCGTGCTGTGGCTCTCGCACGTGTACAATGAGGGCATCGCGTGGGGCATGTTCCGCGAGCATCCTGAGATCGTCTCTCTGATCGCGCTGGCGACGGCGCTCTTCGTGCTCGGCGTCGGCCTGTTCGGGCGGTTTGGATGGCGCGCCTACGTTGTAGGCTTGGGGTTGGTCGTCGGGGGCGCGGCGGGCAACCTCATCGACCGCGTGCTTCGGGCCGACGGCGTGCTCGATTTCATCGACCTCGATTGGTGGCCGCAGTTCAACGTCGCGGACTCGGCCGTATGCTGCGGCGCTTTTCTTGTGGGACTCGCGGTCATCCGAGCCACCAACATCGAGGACGCCGCCGTGCGACGGTTTGAGCGCGGGCGAGCGGATTCGGGGCGCGAGACGGCCGCCGCGCCGACGACGGAGCACGACTAGCGGAGACGGGGACTGGCATGCATTCGGTGCTGTTCGAGATACCGCAGATCCACCTGGGGCCGCTGACGCTGGGACCCTTGCCGGTGCACGCCTATGGGACGATGCTCGCGCTCGCCTTCATCGTCGCGATGGCCGGCGCCCAGATCATCGGCAAGCGCCTCCGGACCCTCAACGCCGATCAGGTCATCAACATCACGCTGATCATCCTGGTGAGCGGCGTCCTCGGGGCCCGCGGCCTGTACGTCGCCCTGAACTACGGGCATCAGTACTCGCAGAATCCGATCGAGGTCTTCTACATCTGGCGCGGCGGCTTGGCGTTTCACGGCGGGGTGATCGGCGCGATCCTGGCCGGCGCCATCTCCGCGCGGATAATGCGCCTCTCGATGGGCGCCATCGCCGACACGCTGGCGCCGATGCTTGGATTCGGCTACGCCATCACGAAGATGGGCTGTTTCCTAAACGGGTGTTGCCACGGACGGCCCACCGAAGCCGGCTGGGGGATCTGCTTCCCCGTGACGCCGGGCAACACGAACGACTTGACCCCCCTCAGCCATCCCGCCCAGCTTTACGACCTGAGCATGAACTTGGTTGTGGGCTGCATCCTCCTCTGGATCGTCTTCCGGCGCCGCCGATGGAACGGGCAGGCGTTCGCCTGGTGGATCATCCTGTACTCCATCACCCGGACGATCACCGACTACTTCCGCTACTACAGCCTCGATGCGCGCTATTCAACGGCGGATCCCCTCCCCGGTCTCGGCAGCGTCCCGTTCATCAACGGCGTGACTCAGGCGCAATTCGCCTCCCTCGCCATGGCCGTCGCCGGGATCGTCGTCCTGATCGCGTGTCGTAAGCGCACGTTCGCCGACCGCGTGGACGTGGTGTACGTTCCCGCCTTCGCGCTCGCCACAATCCCGACGATGAGCGCTCTTTTCGGATGGTTGGGCTACCAGTCCCCAAGCGATCCGACGCGTCTCTACATCATGGGCGCGGCCTACATCGTGACCTGCATCGCGCTTGCGGCCCTCTATCCGCCGCTGGCCCGGAGGTTCTTCCCTCGCGAGGACGCGTTCCCCGAACGGGAGACCTCCGAGCCGGACGCGCGGCCTCTGATTCGGGAGCCGGAAGAGCCGAGGGACGCCGCCGCGACGGAGGAGACCGCGGAAGCGGACGCCCCGGCGACGGCTGCGCCCGAGGTCTCCGCGCCGCCGCGTGGGGAGAGCCCCGCGGCCAAGAGCCTGCCGCCGCTTCCGCCGCTTCCGCCGCCGCCGGCGACCACGACGGCCTCGCAACGCAGACGGGCGAAGCGCGACGCGGAGCAGGACGCGGATCCCGAGAACGCCACCGACAACAACGCCGAGACAACGGACTCGGCAGATGGACTCGACGCCGAACATGAAGCTGGAAATGGAGATCGCGATCAATGAGGCATCCGGAGAGCGCCTGGACCGCATAGCGACTCAGCTTGTGCCGGAACTCTCTCGCACACGGATACAGCGCGCCATTGAGGTTGGCGAGATTACGGTTCACGGCGCGATCGAGCGCCCCGCCTACCGGGTTCGCCGGGGAGACGTCATCCGCGTTCAGATCGACCCGGACCGACCGATCGAGACGGACATCGAACCCGAGGAGATCCCGCTGGACGTCCTCTATGAGGACGACGAGATCATCGTGCTCAACAAGCAGGCCGGACTCATCGTCCATCCCGCCCCCGGGATCGACCACGGCACGCTGGTGAACGCCCTGGTCGCGCACTTCCCGAAGCTCAAGGGGACCGGCCGCGTCGGCCGCCCGGGGCTCGTGCATCGCCTCGACAAGGACACGACGGGCGTCATCGCGGTCGCGAAGACCGAGATGGCGCACATGAACCTCACCGAGCAGATCCGCCTCCGCGAGGTCGAGAAGATCTACCATGCCGTCTGCTACGGCTGCCCCGACCCGCCCGACGGCTACGTCAGCGCTCCGATCGGGCGGCACCCGATTGACCGTAAGAAGATGGCCGTCGTGGAGGAGACGCGGAGAGGGCGAAAGGCCCTGACGCGATACACCGTCAAGGAGCGTTACCGGGGCATGTCGCTCCTCCGCGTGAGCATCGAGACCGGACGGACGCATCAGATACGGGTTCATCTGAACCACATCGGGCATCCCTGCGTGGGCGATCCTCAGTACGGGCGCGGCGTCAGCCGGCCCAAGGAGATCCCCGTTCGCCAGTGGGAGGACCATGTGGGGCCACTGGTTGAGGCGCTGCCCGGCCAGGCTCTCCACGCGGCCGAGTTGACGTTCCGGCACCCGTCGACCGAGGAGATCATGACCTTCAAGGCTCCGTGGAAGGGCGAGTTCCTGGCGCTTGTGCGGGGCCTCCGCCAACTCGAAGCGGGAGGCGCCGATCGTGAGTGACCGGACCGAGCCAACCGTCGGCGTCGCTCGCGACGCGCGGTCCGGCGAGGGCTTCCGGCTTCTCGCCGCGTGCCCGCGGACACGGGCGCGGCGCGGCGTGCTGAGTCTGCCGCGCGGCGCGGTTGAGACGCCGGTGTTCATGCCCGTGGGAACGCGCGCCACGGTGAAGGCCGTGACCACGGACGAGCTGCGCGCTTTGGGCGCCCGCCTGATTCTCGGGAACGCGTACCATCTCCACGTTCGGCCCGGATCCGACCGCATCGGTCGCCTCGGAGGGCTCCATCGCTTCATGGACTGGGACGGGTCGATCCTGACCGACTCCGGCGGCTATCAGGTCTTCAGCCTCGCCTCGCGCGTGCAGGTCACCGAAGAGGGCGTCGCTTTCAACGATCCGACGACCGGTGAGACGATCGCGCTCACGCCGGCGCGCGTGATCGAGATCGAGGCGGCCTTGGGGGCCGACGTCTCCATGCCCCTCGACCAGCCGGTCGCTTACGGCGCTTCGCTGGAGGCCACGCGGGATGCGACGGAGCGCTCGGACCGCTGGGTCGCCTCGGCCCTGGAGGAGTTCGCGCGCCTCGGTCGCGACCGCGAAGGGGCGCTCTTGTTCGCGATCCAGCAGGGTGGGTTTGACGAGCGACTCCGGGCTGAGAGCGCGGCTCGGCTCGGCGAGCTGCCGTTCCATGGGTACGCCATCGGCGGCCTGTCGTTCGGCGAGCCGCGAGAGATCACCCGGCGTCTCGTGCGTTTCAGCGCGGAGGCTCTCCCCGCCGATCGGCCCCGGTATCTGATGGGCGTCGGCACGCCGCGCGACATCGTCGAGGCCGTGTCCGACGGAGTGGACATGTTCGACTGCGTGCTGCCGACGCGGCTCGCGCGCCACGGAGCGGTGTACACGAGTCGCGGTCTCGTCCACCTGCGCAACGCCAGGTGGTGCGACGATCCGGGCCCTCTGGATCCGGAGTGCTCCTGCGAGGCGTGCACCCGCTATCCGGCCGCCTATCTCTCGCACCTTGTGCGCGCGAAGGAGATTCTCGGCTGCCGGCTGCTCGCGATCCACAACCTGCACTTCTACCTGCGCCTCATGGAGCGCGTCCGCGCCGCGATCGCGGACGGGACCTTCCCTGAGGTGATCGCGGCGGCGGAGCGCTGGACGGCCCCGCTCGCTCCCGAGGACGAGGGGGACTGACCATGACGGCGGTCACGTCGGCCATGCTCGTCGACCATCCACAGGTCCGACCCTACATTCTGAAGTCGGACGCCTTTCTCGAGCAGCTCGGCTACACCGAGCACGGCCTGCGCCACGTCTCCTTGGTCTCCCGGATCGCCGGCAACGTGCTGAGCCATCTCGAGTATCCGGAGCGGCGCTGCGAACTCGCGCGGATCGCCGGAATCCTGCACGACATCGGGAACTTCATGGGCCGGGGCGGCCACGAGGCGGCGGGCGCCCAGTTGGCGTTCCGCATCCTGAGCGACCTCGGGATGGACCCCGAGGAGATCGCGGACGTCTGCACCGCGATCGGGCTGCACGAAGAGGCCAAACTCGTGCCCAGCGTCGACGTCTGGGCGGCGCTCGTTTTGGGCGACAAGTCCGACGTGCATCGGACACGGGTGAGGGGCTCCGTGCAGGACTACGACATTCACGACCGCATCAACGCCGCGGCGGAGTCCTCGTTTCTGCGCGTGGACAAGGAGCGGCGCACGATCTCGCTGGAGATCATCATCGACACGCGGCGCGCGTCGGTCATGGAGTATTTCGAGATCTTCCTGCAGCGCATGGTGCTCTGCCGGAAGGCCGCTCGCGTTCTGGGGTGCACGTTCGGCCTGTACATCAACGACACGAAGCTGCAATAGGCGCGTTCGCGTCACGTACGCCAAGAGGGACCGCTCCGCCCCACGGCGTCGCGGTCCCTCAGTGTTGCTCGGTGCGGAGCCGGCCCCTACCTACCGGGCCTGCTGTGTCCGGCGCCCGCTTGGGCGCCGGAGAAGAGCTTGTTCATCGCTCCGAAGAGGCCGGCCAGTTCGCTGCGATCCCCCGGCGCGAGCGTCCCGGAGAAGCTGTTCATGTCGCCGATGAAGCCTTGCATTTGGCCCATCACCTGGGCGGCCATGGCCGGGTCCATCGTCCCCATCCGGCCGGCCAGCCCCTCGAGCATGAACTGCATGCCGTTTAGCATCGCGGCGCGCTGCTCGGGCGGGAACTGCTTGAAGCGGTCCAGCATCATCTGCATGAGGGCCTGCTTCTGAGCGTCGCCCAGTTCGTTCCAGAGGTCCATGAGCTGCAGTACGGAGGCGATCTCGCTGTCGGTCACCGCCTCGAGAAAGGCCTGGAGGTCCTCCGTCAGATCGAACGCGACCCAGACCGGCACGGCCTGAGCCTTGAAGTCCTTCGCCAGCAAAGAGAGCACCGTCTCGATCGTGACGTTCTCGACGTTCACGGGGAAGGACGCTTCGGGCAGAGCGACCTCCGGCGACACAACGATCGGGAACCGGCTGTGAATCGCGAGTTGGTCCAAGAGGTCCTTCGCCGTAATGGCCTCGAAGGCGACCCATGGGATGCTCTCGCCGTCTCGCTCCGCGATCAGCGGGCGGGCGGGCGGCGCGTCCCCCTCGGCGGCGGGCTCGATGAGCCAGCCCGGTCGGACGCCCACGCGAACGTACGGGACGAGGACGTCGCGCACGTGCTCCTTAGCGACGCCCTTGTCGTTGACCATGGACTCCGCGCCTCCCATGGGGCCTTGCTCTCCCGCTAGAGGGCCGAAGAACGTCGGAACCGGCTCGCCCGCCGGAGGCTCGCCCGGGATCTTGAACGCGGCGATCTCCCGCGCGTATTCACGGTAGGCGACAAAGGGCTCGCCGGTAAGTTCGGTGAGCGTCGAGCACAGGTCGCGGACAGAGCCCCCCGCGAACTCAATGGCCACGAACTCCGTCTCGGCGTTGGCCGGCTCAAGCGCCTCCACCGGCGGTGCGGTCTCATCCGGGCCGGGGTTGGCGGCCTCGCCCGCAGGCGGTTGAGCAAACGCCGACGCACACAGCAACGCGAGCAGCAGAAGCGACGGAAGCACGGTCTTCATCTCAGACGTTCACCGTCCTCAGAGGCGTCAAGACGCGCGACACGGCTCGCGCGACAGGTCGTTAGACACCGACGCACGCGGAAGGTCTCCGCAAAAAGGTCGACTCGATTCGCGCCGGATCAGTCGCCCATCGAGGTGAATCGCGACTGCGAGCGGCGGGCGTCCTTCTCCATGAGAATGCGGTAGACGCCTCGCTGCCCCAGCTCTTCGCGAATCTCTTGCGGAAACGGCACGTTCCGCCAGAAGAGAGCCCGAGTCGGGGTGTCCAGCCGCGGACGGCCGATCACCTCCTCGGTGATCCAGACCACATAGTCCTTCATGAACTCCTGTTCGTGGCGGAAGTGCTTGTCCGAGGCGTGCAATTGGAAGTACTGCCCCGTCAGGCCCTCCTCCATCCAGTAGTGCATCGCCTGTTCCTTCGCGACCTGCCATCGGTAGGCCGCGATGGCCGTGGCGACGGTTCGGTTGGGCACGTTCGCGGAGTAGAGCGGCACCACGATGCGGCCAGGCATGCCTTTGTTGTCGCGCGGCCACGGCTCCCAGCAGATCCCCCGAGCGCCGTAGGCGGGAGATCGGAAGAGCGTCGTGTAGGGAAAGAGTGTAGATCTCGGTGGTCG
>CAZCER010000309.1:0-1894 GCA_964497385.1 uncultured Armatimonadia bacterium
CCGGCGTCGATCTCGCTGGACGCGGACACCGTGAACCCCACCCGCATGGACGCTCTCGTCGCCGCGTGCGGGCTTGAGCCCGTGGAGTGGCCGTACCGGACGGAGTGCTGCGGGGCGTCCATGGTGATGCCGCGTCCCGAGTCCGTGCGACGGTTGTCCGGAAGGCTGCTCGACGCGGCGGAGAAGTGCGGGGCCGAGGCCGTCATCGTCGCCTGCCCCCTCTGTCACTCGAATCTGGATCTGAAGCAACCTGACCTGCGCCGGCCCCGTCCCATGCCCGTGTACTACCTAACCGAGGCGCTCGCCATGGCCTTGGGAGTGGGCCCCGAGCGCCTGGAACTCGAGCGGCACACGGTGGCGGCGCCGGCGCTCACTCGATGATGATCACGATCTCCTGCACGTCGAGGGTGATAACGACGCCGCGCTTGCCGTACGCGCCGGCGTCAACGATCACCTGGCCCGTGTACTGACCGGCCGGGAGTCCGGAGCCGTCCACCGTCACACTGAGCGCGGCATCGCCTTGCCCCGACTCCGGAGCCACCGAGATCCACGGCTCGGACGCGGCGGCCGTCCAGTCCATGACGCCGCCGTAGCCCCCGATGCGATCCCAGATGCTGACCACGCCCTCGCCGCCGTTGACGAAGCCCAGGTGATCGGGGTTCGCCGCGAGACGCTCGTAGGTCTCGATCACCTGCATCTCGAGCGCGGCGCTCACGGTTCCGGTCGCCGAGACCGTCACATGGCATACGCCGCCGCCAACGGCCCCCACGACCCCGCTTGAGGACACGGTGGCCACCGTCTCGTCGGAAGAGCCGTACGCGACGGGCCACTCGGGCAGCAGCGTCCCGTACTTGTCGTAGACCTTCGCGAGAATCTGGCGGGTGTCCCCGATGTCCACGATGGGCGGCCCGACGGTGGCGACGGCGACGGTGTAGGGCTCGCCCGCGCCGAAGGGGGCGATGTCGAGCGCGATCGCCCCCGCGACGCCGCCGGCCGCCGCCGAGATGGTCACCGAGCCGATCTTGAGGCCGGTCACCTCGCCGAACTGATCGACGCTGGCGATCGAAGCGTCCGACGTCGTCCAGGTGTAGGCGGAGAACCCGCTCAACACCGTTCCGCCCGGCGTCGTCGCCACGGCGTCCAGAGTGAAGGTTCGCCCCACGGCCGGCGTTGTCACGTCGGAAGGCAGCGAGAGCTTCACCTTGCCGATCGATCCTCTCGGCGCGAGCAGACCGGCCGTAACCGTGTTCTCCGCAACGATCACGACCGACGCGAAGCCTCCCGTGCCCGTGACGCTGACGGTGAGGGTGTGGACTCCCGGCTCGAGCCCGTAGAGCACGTACCGCCCGACGCTGTTGGTGATCGCCTTCTGTCCGGAGTCCAGCGAGACGACGGCCCCGCGAATGCTCTGCACGTCCGAACGCACGGCCGCGACGGTGAGGTAAGGCTCGGCGGCGCGGAAGCACAGTCCGACGTAGCCGCGCGCGGCCCCGCGCGGGTTCGGATAGTCGTCGGCTCCGGCGGTCGTCAGCCCCGCCGAGATGGTGACGGGGCAGTCGCCGGAGGCTCCGGCGGCGGCCGTCACCTTCAGCGTACCGGGCGTCAGGCCCTCGGCGAGGTAGAACCCCGCGGTGTTCGTTGTTGCCTCCGCGCCCCCGAACGTGAGGGTGGCGTCCGCCAGCGGAGCGGCGTCCGTCCGCCGGCTCGCGCTGAGCAGGAGGGCGCCGTCCTCCGTGCGGTAGGCGTAACCCATGGCGGCGCCCGGGCCCGCGCTCTCACCGTCGGGTTCCAGTTTGCCCGCGCTGGTCAGGGCTTCCCGCACGGTGACCCGGTAGCTCAGGAGCGGCTCGTCGTCGAAGTAGCCTTCGGCGTCGACCTCGACCTCGCGCAGCCC
>CAZCER010000309.1:1904-6509 GCA_964497385.1 uncultured Armatimonadia bacterium
CGGTACGGAGTCGAACGCGAAGGCCCCGAGGGAGTTGGTCGTCGCGAAGGCTCCCGTGTCCGTGCGAAGCTGAGCGTCCACCAACGGCTCGAGGTTGGCGGCCGAGCGCGGAAGCGGCTCGACCACGACCGTCCCGGCGTTTTCATCCGAGTAGAGGAAGCCGCAGATCCGGCCCGTCGCCGCCAGGGCGTCCGAATCGGTGGGGTCCGGATCGTCGCCGCCGCCTCCCGGGTCGTCCGAGCCGCCCGAGCACCCCATGAACGCCGAGGCGCCCGCCAGCGCGGCGATCAGGACCACGAGCCAGCCAACCCGGTAGCTCACGCGATGACCTCCATGGACCCCCGGAAGGCGGGGAAGTCCCTCATGGTAGACGATCGAGCGCTCTTCGGCGCCTTGCTCGCTGCAGGGAGCCTCGAAGGTCAGCGAGAAGGTGCCGCCATGCCAACATTCCGCGTCCTGCCTCTTCTTGCCCTCGTACCTTGCGTCGCGTCCACGGCGCAGCCGCTCGACTCGGCCGAGGGTCGGGCGCCGACTCCGCGGGTCTATGTGATCTTCGAGCCCGTTCTGAGCGAGGGCGACGCCGAACTGGTTCGCCGCCTCCGCCCCGACCTGCTGTGCCGCGGGTGGTTCAAGTGGAAAGACGCACGCGACTACGCGCGGGATGCCGCTGTTCTCCGGGCATGCCATGAGGCCGGGGCTCTGCTCCAGGGCGGAGTGACCATCGCGGCCATCTACCCGGACGAGAACGGCATCGACGAGACCACGTTCCTCGACTACGCGACCCGCGGGCCCGACGGCTCCCTCGCGCCGATCGCCGGATGGTTCCACGTCGCACTCCACAATCCCGCCGTCCGCGAGTACATCAAGGGCTTCGTCCATCGGCAGATCGACGCCGGAGCCGATGGCATCTGGTTCGACGAGATCGAGGGCGTCTACGGCTGGACGCACGAAGGCTACGATGACTACGCGATCCGAGCGTTCGCCGAGCACCTCCACCGTACATGCGTCGAAGAGCGGGGCTGGGCCCCGGATGACGAGCGCTTCCGGACCGAACTCGGCATCGATTTGGCCTCCTGTGAGGGCGACATCCGCAAGTTCGATTACCGCAAGTGGCTCGCGGAGACGCCCGGCCCGGACGGCGCCCCGCTCGTCAAGAACCCCTGGGCGGGGCCTTGGGACGCGCCGTGGGACTCGGCCAACCCCCTCTACCGGCTCTGGGGGCACGCCTGGCGCCCGGACCCGCGGCTCGTGGGCGCGTTCCAGTTCGACTCCGTGCTGGAGTTCTGGACCGAGTTCGTCCGCGACGCCCGTGCGTACGCCCGCGAGCGCTACGGCCGTGAGTTGGTCATCACCTGCAACGAGAACGGCACTCCGAGGCCCTTCGTCGACTTCCAGCAGCCGCACGACGGCGCCCTGCCTCAGATCCGCGCGGACGGCCGTCTCGACGCCTCGTACCGCACATTGCCCTGGCTCGAGGAGCGCCTTCGCCTGGCTGAGGAAGTGACCCCGGGCAAACCTGTGGTCCAGTTTGTGGACTGGCCCGGCGAGACCGACCGACTGGTCGCGCTGAGCCGTGAGGACACGCTCGCGTTTCTCTACACCTACATCCCCGAGGCTTACGCGGCCGGGGCGCTCTTTGCCCCGCCGGTGCGCGGGTACCTCTACGACTGCGTGCGCGAAGAGGTCCTGCCCGAGACGGCGGAGATCTGCGACTACCTCCGGCGCTATGACGCCCTTCTCTTCGAGAACTCGCGCGCCTCGCGTCTCACCGTCGAGACAGGTGACGCGGACATCCTGGCCCGGGTGCGCGAGAAGGACGATCGCGTCATCGTGCACCTCGTCGACCACCGTCCGGTGGACATTCTCTCTCCGGGCGAGCCGCTCCGGCTGCGGCTGCCCATCGAGGCCCAGCATGTGTGGACGGTGGCGCTTCACTCGCCCCTCGAGCGCACGCTGACTCCGATCACCGAGGGGGGTGCGACCTATGTGGACCTCCCCGCGTTCCGGTACGGCGCCATGCTTGTCCTGGAACGCGAGGCGCCGGTTGCGGTCGGAACGGTGCGCGACGCGGCGGGAGAGCCCATCCAAGGGGCCCGGGTGACGCATGTCGCGTCCGGACGGACGCTTCTGACCGACGAGACCGGCGCCTACGCGTTCGCCGGGGCCGCCCCGGGCGTTCTCAGCGTCTCGGCGCCCGGCCATGCGCCCGCGACGGGCCGCGGAGCCGCGGTTGCGCTGCGGCAAGGGGCGCCGGTCGCTCTCGTCGGCCGGTTTGTCGACGCGCTGGATTGCGTCGCTCCTCTGGCGGAGGTCCGGGCCCACTGGACGGGCGGTTCGCAGACGGTCGTGACCGATGTCGCGGGCGCGTTCTGCTTCCTCACACCGGCCGCGGAGGTCACCCTCGTCGGAACCGATCCCACTTCCGGAGCGTCCGCGCGGCTCGTCGTGGACGCGACCGAGAACATGCCTCCCGTCACGCTCCGCGTGCCGCAGCCCGAGCGCTGGATAGGCGATTTCGAGAAGGGCCCTCTGTGGACGCCGAATGACTCGACGAAAGCGGCCGGCGGGGAGCCCGTTCTTCGCGTGGCCCAAGTGAACGACGGCCCGCACGGGTTCAGCCAGTGCATGGAGGTCGCCTTCGACGGGCTTCCTCAGGGCGGCTGGGCCAACGCCTACTCACCTCCTGTGGACATCTCGCGGCACGAGGGGCTGCGCCTCTGGTACCGGGGGGACGGCCAGCCCGGTGAAGTCCAGCTCGTCCTGCACGCGCAAGCGGCCGACGGCGATCGTTTCTACACTTTCCCGCTCCCGCTCACGCGCAACCGCTGGGAGGATGTGATTGTCTTCCTCTCCGAGTTCCGCCGCGAGGGCGTCGCGCCCACCGCGGAGGACCTTCGGTCCGTGAGCGTGCAGATCGCGTTCCTGGGTGGAACTCCTCGTCCCGCCACCGTACGGGTGTGGGGCGTGCGCGCGATACCCGCGCCGGAGTAGGCCATGCTTTCAAGGGATCTGAGACGGAAGATCAGCCGCCTCGGGGCCGGGTCGCCGGCCCCGCCCGGGGCCGCTTCGCCGCGCCAGGCGGAGGAGCCGCTCGAACCGGCCGCCGCGAGCGACGCGGACGAACTCCCCGTCTTCTTCCCCCGCCGCGAGGGCGCGACTCTCGAGGAACTCACCGGGGGCCGAGCGGTGGGGCCCGAGGACGACCCATTCTGGCTGATCGAACTCCCCGTCTCCGACGTCTGGCCAGACGCCGCCGACCGCATCGCGCGCCTTCATGCGGCGCTCCGGACGTGCGACGAGGGCGTTCCTAAGGACCTCCGCCCGCTGCACGAGGCGCACGCCGACGGAGTCGTGTTCGTGGATATCGAGACGATGGGCCTCCGCGGCGAGCCCGTGTTCCTGATTGGGGCGCTTCACCTGCGGGGAGAGCCCACTTTGGTCCTCCACCTCGCGCGGGACTACCCCGAGGAGATCCCCATGCTCGCGGCGTTCAACGCCTTCTGGGGGCAGTTTGGCTGCATCGTCACTTTCAACGGGAAGTCCTTCGATGTCCCCTACATCGTGGACCGTCTGAACCTCTGGCGCGAGCGATCGCTCCGCCCCGCCGCGCACGTCGATCTGCTCCACTGCTCGCGCCGCCGGTATCGTGACTCGACCCCGAACTGCAGACTCCAGACGCTCGAACGGTGTATCCTGGGGCGCTGGCGGGCGGACGACCTGCCCTCCGCGGAGGTCCCGCAGGTGTTCCGCGAGTTCGCCGCGACGGGGGAGGCGTCT
Organism: uncultured Armatimonadia bacterium; assembly: GCA_964497385.1. Taxonomy (GTDB): domain Bacteria; phylum Armatimonadota; class Zipacnadia; order UBA1398; family UBA1398; genus CAZCER01. The sequence goes on from CAZCER010000309.1 coordinate 5,682, forward strand.
CTCGTCGCGCCGATCCTCCAGCACAACGCGCTGGATCTCGTCAGTCTCGCCGAACTGCTCGTCCGTCAAGTGGAGAGCCTGTAGCCATGGCGCGCACCGCAACCTACCGCGTCTCCGAAGCCCAGGGCGACCCGGCCCAGGCCGCGCCGTTCGCGGCGGCCTTCTTCGGCGCCGCCGCCCTGACAGCCATCGCGGGCTTCGCCTACGTCTCCGGCTGGGGCGGTTTCGGGCAAATGTGCGCCCTCGCGGTGGCGATGCTCTTCGCTTTCGTGGGCTTCTCGTTCGTGACGCTTCTGCGGCGCAACGTGCTATTCGCCTACGCCCATGAGGAGGAGGGGCTCCTTCTCCGCATGGGCCATCGGGGCCGTGCCCGCGTGCCGTGGAGCGACGTCCTGAAGGTCGTTCGGAGCCGCAAGCGCGCGGACGATCGGGACGCCACGCTGCACCTGCTGGTGAGGCCAAGGCGTCACTACATCCTGGCGCCCGGTCCCGGGCTCGATGAGCTGTACTCGCTGATGTCTTCAGTGCTCGATGGGAAGCGCATCCCGTCGCGCGCGAAACCTCGGCCGGCGCCGGCGGAGCCCGAGGGCGGCCGCGTCTACGCTCGCCTCAACGGATACGGCGTGCTGCTTTGGGCCCTCGTGAAGATGTCGGGCGTCGTCGCCGGAGGGGTGATCCTGTTTCTCGCTTCGGACCGCGACGAGCCCCTGGAGCAAGCGCTCTTCGCGGCCATCGCTTTCCTGGTTGCGGCGCCTCTCGGCCTCTTTCCTCCCTCCGGGTCGGCCGGGGTCGTGCTCGTCACCGCTGCACGCGCAGCGCTTGCCGCCG
>CAZCER010000310.1:0-6496 GCA_964497385.1 uncultured Armatimonadia bacterium
CCTTCTACCAGGCCGAGGCCATGGCCTGGGACCTCTACGCCGCCCAGTGGGCCGCAGGAGTCGGAGCCGCCTGCATCCTGATCGGGCTCGCCGTGGGCTACCGGTGGGGCAGAAAGAAGAGCCACGGCGACGCGGTCGGGTAACTGAGCCTTCCGCAGACGTCGTATGGAACGTCCGGCTCCGTCCCTCGATACGGCGCAAACCCCGCGCCTACTCGGGATGAGCGGGCCCCTCCATCGGGCCTCCTGGCGGCGTTCGTCAGTGATGAAACAGCCTGAGCCCGGTGAAGCAGAGGGTCATGGCGTACTCGTTGCAGGCGGCGATGACGTCGTCCTGGCGGATCGAGCCGCCGGGCTCGGCGACGTAACGGGCGCCGCTCCGGGCCGCGCGGTCGATGTTGTCGCGGAAGGGGAAGAAGGCGTCCGACGAGAGCGCCACGCCCGTCAGCCCGTCGAGCCAGGCGCGGCGGTCCTCGGGCGAGAGTGCGGGCACGGGGCCCTCGATCATCTCGCGCTCGGTCGGGCCGAGCTGGTCGGTGGCGAGCTGGTCGGCGACGTTCGACTGGTCGGGGCGCTTCACGCCGTCCTTGAACGCCAGCCCGAGGATGTCCGGATGGTGGCGCATGCGCCAGGCGTCGGCCTTCGAGGCTGCGAGGCGGGTGCAGTGGATGCGGGATTGCTGGCCGGCGCCAAGGCCGATGACTTGGCCATCGACGGCGAAGCAGACGGAGTTCGACTGGGTGTACTTCAGCGCGATGGTCGCGACGATGAGGTCGCGGACGGCCTCGGCGGGGAGGGCCTTGGACTCGGAGACCACGTTCGCGAAGAGGTCCTTCCCGATCTTGGCTGTGTTGCGGGGCTGCTCGAGCGTGACGCCGAACACCTCGCGCCGCTCGGTCTCGGGGGCGACCCATCCCGCGTCCATCGCGAGGACGAGGTACTTCCCGCCGCGCTTGGCCTTGAGGATCTCGAGCGCCTCGGGCTCGTAGTCGGGGGCGATGACGCCGTCGGAGACCTCGCGGGAGATGAACCGGGCGGTCGGTGCGTCGACGGTGTCGGAGAGGGCGATGAAGTCCCCGAACGACGACATGCGGTCGGCCCCGCGGGCTCGGGCGTAGGCGGTCGCGAGGGGGGAGAGGTCGCGGTCGTCGGCGAAGGACGCCCTGGCCGTGGCCTCGCTCATCGGCACCGCGACGGCGGCTCCGGCGGGGCTCACGTGCTTGAAGGAGGTCGCCGCGGGCAGGGCGAGCGCCTCGCGGAGTTCGCGCACGAGCTGCCAGGCGTTGAGAGCGTCGAGCGCGTTGATGTATCCGGGCGCGCCGTTTAGAACCTCGAAGGGGATCTTCCCCTCGGCGGTGATGCGAGCCGGGCTCTGGTGCGGGTTGATTCCGTACCGCAGGGACATCTCGGCCACGTCTATCCACTTCCCTCCGTGCGCGGGTACCCGCGGTGTGTTGAGAAGACGTCCATTCACGGAGCGGGGCCGCGAGACCTGCGCGGGGCGCTGTTGACGCGGCTCGGGACCGGCCGTAGACTCGACTTGGGGTTCGGGAGAACACTTGGGAGACCCCATGGATCGCACGGTTTCGCTCGGCACGGACGAAGTCGCCCGGCAGGTGCTCGGAGCGGGAGACGCCATCCTGCGCGCGCTCGGAGGGCTCTCGGACGCGCGCCTGAACGCGCGCGGCTTGGAGGTGCACCTGTCGGGCGAGCCGGAGGCGGTGGAGGCGCTCGCTGGGGTGGTCGAGTCGATCGCCGCTGCGGTTGGGCGGGGGCACCACGTGTCCGTCCAGGACGCCGAGTATCTGGGTCGCAAAGCGCTCGCCAGGGAGAGCGTGGATCTGCAGGCGCTTCTCAACGCGACGGTCCTGGTCTCGGAGCGCGGGAAGCCGGTTCGCCCGAAGTCGATCGGGCAGTTGCGCTACGTGGAGGCCGTCCGGTCATCCTCGATGGTGTTTGGTCTCGGACCGGCGGGGACGGGGAAGACCTATCTCGCCATGGCCTGCGCGATCGCGGCGTTCAACCAGCATGAGTACGAGCGGATCATCCTCTCGCGCCCGGCGGTCGAGGCGGGGGAGAGCCTGGGCTTTCTGCCGGGCGACCTTCGGGAGAAGGTGGACCCGTATCTCCGGCCGCTCTATGACGCCCTCTACGACATGATGCGGGTGGAGCGCGCGCAGAAGCTGATGGAGCGCGGCTCGATCGAGGTGGTCCCGCTCGCCTACATGCGCGGCCGGACGCTGAACGACGCGGTGATCATCCTGGATGAGGCGCAGAACACAACCATTTCGCAGATGAAGATGTTCCTAACCCGCATGGGCTTCTCGTCGAAGGTGATCGTGACCGGCGACCAGACCCAGGTGGACCTGCCCTCGGGGAAGGAGTCGGGCCTTCTGCACGCGGCGATGCTCTTGCGCGATGTGAAGGGGATCTCCTTCGTGGAGTTGACCGACGACGATGTAGTGCGTCATCCCCTGGTGCGGAAGATCATCCGCGCGTACGAGCGCGACGACGAGCGCCGGGCCGGCGGGCAGGCGGCGCCGGAGGCGGGAAGATAGCCGCATGTCGGTGAAACGCAACAGAGCGAAGCCCGGGCTTGCGCGGTTCCGCCGCGGGAAGATCGCCGCCGGCTGGCGCACCATGGACAAGCGGCCGTGGATCGCCGTCGTTGCGTTCGCGTGTCTGTCGGTGGTGGTTCTGCTCAACATCCGGCCGGGCCACACCTACGTGGTGGATGAGATCGCTCGCTCGAATGTGTACTCCCCGAAGGACGTGAGCTGGCCGGACGAGGCCGCGACGGAGCAGTTGCGGGAGCAAGCCGCGAAAGGCGTTACGAAGCAGTACACGCAGATCCGCGGGCAGGCGCGCGAGGCGATGCTCGGACGAGCGGACTACCTGTTCGATCTTGCGGATCGCGTCTCGGAGGAAGTGGTGAGTCGCTCCGACGGGGGACGCGGGGCGGTGGGGTCGGGAAGCCCGGAATCCGCCGTCCGCGAAGGCTACGACGCCTTGCGGGAGGAGCTTGGCCCCGGGCTTGCCTATCGGCCGTACGTGACGCTCACGGGCCTGAGCACCGGTGAGCGGACTCGGGTGCGCGCGGCGGTGACGCAGGCTCTGGACCGCATCAACACGGAGCAAGAGCTTCGCAGCGACGAGTCGGCGGAGTACCTGGTTTCGGTGCGCAAGCAGCTTACGGGGTGGGCGGAGGCCCGCGAGTACGGCCTGCCGGGGAGTGAAGCCGCCGCTTCGGCGTTCGTGGACGCGGCGGCGTACTGCGTGCTGCCGAACATGGAGTTGAACGAGGAAGCGACGGAGCAGGCGCGCCGTGAGGCGTCGGCGGCGGTCGATCCGGTGCTGAAAGGCGTCAAGCGAGGAGAGCTGATCGTGCAGTTCGGCGAGCGCGTGACCGAGGAGCGCCTCCGGACGCTCGAGAAGGTCGGACTCGCCAACCCGGCCTTTGACTGGACGGACGCGGTTCTTCGGTTGGTCGTGCTGCTGGGCGCTTGCGGGGCGGCGGGGACGCTGCTGTGGACGTTCCGGCCGGACTCGCTTGCGGGGAGTCGGCAGCTTCTGGTGCTTAGCCTGGTGGTGTTCGTTCCCGCTCTGTGCATGAACGTGGCGTCGGCCGCCGAGATCGCGCCGTTCGTGGCCCTCGCGTGCGCCCTGGCTTCGGCGCTGGTCTCGACCGTGCTCTTCGGGGCGCTGACGACCGCCGTGGTCACGGGCGTGCTGCTTCTGGTGGCGGCGCTGGTTCTGGGGCCGACGCACACGGTGGCGCTGATGGCGATTCCGCTGGGCGGGACGGCGGGGATGATCGCGGCGCGGCGCCTCACGTACGGCGTCGCGCACACGTTCACCCTTGGACTTGTCTCGGGCCTGTTCGGCTTCTTCGCGATCGTGATGGGCGAGTTGCTCTTCCAGCAGACGTCGGAGAAGCTCGTCTACGAGACGCTCGGCGACTTGGTGGTGACCCTCCAGCGCGCGGTCGTCGCGGGCCTGGTGGGCGTGTTTGGGGGCTATCTGGGCAATCGCTACCTCGAGCATCCACTAGGCACGGTCACCGAGATGCGCCTTCTGGAGCTTTCGGACCCGCGGCAGCCGTTGCTGCAGGAGTTGCTCGCGAAGGCTCCGGGGACCTACCACGGGTCGCTGTTGGTGTCGAGCCTCGCGGGGAACGCGGCCCACGCGGCGGGGGCCACCGAGCGAGAGGTGCTGCTCGTGCGCGTCGGGGCGCTGTACCATGACATCGGGAAGACGCGGAGACCGCACATGTTCGTCGAGAACCAGCATGGCGGGCACAACCCGCACGACGGCATCACCCCGACGCTGTCGGCGCGCACGATCATCTCGCACGTGCATGACGGCGTGGAACTCGGACGGGAGCACCGACTGCCGAACCCCATCCTCGACTGCATCCGCGAGCACCACGGAACGTCGCTGGTGACCTACTTCTACGCCAAGGCCAAGGAACTCGGGCGGGAGCACGTCACCGAGGAGCAGTTCCGCTATCCGGGGCCTCGGCCGAGGTCGGCGGCGACGGGCATACTGATGCTCGCCGACGGCGTGGAGGCGGCGGTGCGGGCGTTGGGGGCGAAGGCGACTCGCAACGCGATCGAGACGACGGTGGAGCAGATCGTGAACGCGCGCATCAGCGACGGGCAGCTCGACGCCTGCCCGCTCACGATGCAGCAACTCAAGGACGTGCAATCGTCCTTGATCGCCTCTTTGCTCGGCGTCTACCATGCTCGGATCGAGTACCCGACTCTCCGAGAGCGCGGAGAGCGCCTGGACGACTCCCCCGCGGAGACCACGTCGGCGGGCCCCGGAGGCGGAGCATGAGCGAGGTCTTTCTTGCGGACGAGGCGGGGGCCCTGTCCGCTTCGGTGCGAAGCGCGCTGGAGCAGGCCGTGCGCTTAGTGCTCGAGCGCGAGGTTGGCGCGGCTTCGGCGCGTTGCGAGGTGGGCGTGACCGTGGTTGGGCCGGAGCGGATCCAAACGCTGAATCGCGCGTGGCGCGGAGAGGACAAGCCGACGGACGTGCTGTCGTTTCCCGTGGATCCGCCGCCGTCGGAGCCGGAAGGCCCCGAGGTCGCGCTCGGGGACATCGTGATCTGTCCCGAGGCCGTCGAGGCCGAAGGCGAGGACGCGAGGCGCGGCGAGCTGGTTCTGTTGGCGGTGCATGGGACGCTGCATTTGCTGGGATGGGACCACGACACGAAGGAAGCCGAGGCGGGCATGTTCGCGCTGCAGGATCGGTACACGGCGGAGGTGCTGGAACGATGAGCGCGGGCCCGCGCGCCGAGGACCAGGCGCCCAAGACGAGCGCGAAGGGACGGCCCGAGTCGGGGCGGTCGGGCTTGCGCACAATGATGCGCTCGTTCGACTACGCGACCCAGGGCGTGCAGGAGGTCTTTCGGACCGAGCGTCACATGCGCGTTCACTTCGTGATCGCGTTGATCATCGCGGCTTGGTCGGTCGCGTTCCGCATCCCGCTGCTCGAGCTGCTGTTCGTGTACTCGGCGATCGTGCTGGTCATCATCACGGAGATCGTCAACACGCTGGTCGAGGGCCTTGTGGACCTGATCACCGAGGAGTGGAGCGCGAGGGCGAAGCGGATCAAGGACATCGCGGCGGGCTGCGTGCTCGTGGCGTGCGTCTACGCGGGCGCGATCTTCTGCATTGTGTTCCTGTCGCCGAACCGCCTCGAGGAACTCGGGGCCTTTTGGCTTGGTCTGGTCGATTGGCTGCGGGGAGACGGTTCGGCCGCGCGCGAGCACTTCGAGCGGAGCATGGTCGTGCGCGAGATGCCGGTGCTGTATCTCGGCGCGACGGGGCTGGTGATGCTCGCGCTCATGGTCGTGATCTTTAAGGAGCGGCTCGCGAAGGGCAAGTTCACGAGCGGCGGTTGGATGAGCGGGCATGCGACGCTCGCGGTGTACGTGGCCACGCTTCTCGCGTTCGCGACGCACTTCCACCTCTGGGTCTCGGCCGGTCTGGCGGTGCTTTGCATCCTCGTGATCCAGAGCCGCGTGGAGGGTCGAATCCACACATGGGGCGAAGTAGGTCGAGGAGCGTTGTGCGGCGGCGCTCTCGCTGCGGCGCTCTACGCGCTCGGAGCCTTGGTCCCGCCTGGCGCGGCCTAGACGGTTCGATGGCGTGGCGGAACGGCGGACGACGACGATGCTGCAGAAGACACCCCAGCCTGTCCGCGGGATGGCGCTCCGGCGCTCCACGCGTCTGCGGCCGGGTTCGTATCAGTTCAACCTGGGCGAGGACGAGCCCGCGATCACGGTGCGCGCCGAGGACGCGGTGATCGACTGCACCGGCGTCGAGTTGCGCGGCGTCGCGCGGGACGCCGCGTCGTTTCGAGGCGTGGGCCTTCGGGTGCTGAACTCCAAGAGGGTCACGATCCGCGGTCTCTCCGTGTCCGGCTTTCACATCGGGGTTCACGTCTTGCGCTCAAGCGATGTGGTGATCGAGGGCGTGGAGGCGTGCCGC
>CAZCER010000311.1:0-6494 GCA_964497385.1 uncultured Armatimonadia bacterium
TGATGTACCCCATCGTGGTTCTTGTCTTCGCGCTCCTCATGACCTGCGCGATCGTGTTCTTCGTGCTCCCGAGGTTCAAGGAGGTCTTCGAGGAATTGCTCCCCGAGGGGCATCAGCTCCCTTGGGTGACACGGACGCTCATGGACTTCGGCACCCTGGCCAGGAAGTTCTGGTTCATTCCGGTCATCCTCATCGTCGCCGTCGTGACGACGTACAAGCTCATGATGCGCACCGAAACCGGTCGGTTCCGGCTCGATAGCTGGAAGCTGAAGATCCCCGTGCTCGGAGACCTGATCCTAAAGATCGCCGTGTCGCGCGTCTCCAGAACCCTCGGCACCCTGCTCTCGTCGGGCATCCCGATCCTGCGCGCGCTCGAAATCGTCGAGGACACCTCGGGCAACGCCGTGGTCGCCAAGGCGGTCGCCGACGCGCGGCAGGCCGTCCACGAGGGCCAGCGGATGTGCGAGCCCCTCGCCCGGTCCGGCATCTTCCCCGTGATGGTCACCCAGATGATCCAGGTCGGGGAGGAAACCGGGCGCATCGACGATATGCTCCAGAAAGTGGCCGATTTCTACGAGGAGGAGGTCGACGCCGTCATCAAGGGCCTCACCTCGCTCATCGAGCCGCTGATGATCGTCGGACTCGGTCTCTTTGTCGCCTTTGTCGCGGTCGCCGTGATCAAGCCGATCTACGGCGTCCTGGAGCAGATGGGGCAGGAATAGCGCGCCCGGCGGGGCAAGCCCCGCCTGCGTCCGCGGCGTGGCGCTTCGGAAGGACCAACGTGGCGTCGGGAACCACAACCAGGGAACTCAGCCCGCAGGAGCTGCGGTCGCTTTTCATCGCCTACCGCGAGCGCGGCGACGAGTCGGCGCGTGAGCGCATCATCGAGAGCTTCGCGCCGCTCGTCGAGTCGATCGCGCGTCAGCACGCCCGCCGCCGCGAGCCGGTCGAGGATCTGCGCCAGGAGGGCTTCATCGGCCTGATCAAAGCGGTCGAGATGTACGACATCCGCCGCGGCGTGAAGTTCATCACCTACGCCACGCACCTGATCCAGGGCGAGATACGCCACTACCTCCGCGACCGCACGGGCATCATCCGCGAGCCCGGCTGGCTTCACGAACTGAACGGCAAGATCGTCCGCGCCGTGGAGGAACTCACCCAGACGCACGGCCGCTTTCCCACGGTTGGCGAAATCGCGGAACTCGTGGGGGTCGAGGAGCGCTCCGTGCAGGAGGTGCTCCGCACGCGTCCGACGTTCCAGGTCGGCTCGACGGACATCCCCGATCAGGGATCGGACGCCTCGGCCGGCATCGACCCGTCGAAGATCCGATCGGCCCAGCTCACCACCTTGGAACTCCCGATCGAGGACCGCGTCGTGCTCACCAACGCGATGCGCAACCTGCGCCAACTCGAGCAGCAGGTCATCGACTACTTCTTCTTCGAGGATCTGACGCAGACCGAGATCGCGAAGAAGCTGGACATCTCCTGCAACTACGTCTCGCACTTGATCCGGGCTTCGCTGACGAAACTCCGGCGCTTCCTTATGCGTCAGGAGCACAAGGAAGCGTCGCTCCGAGTACGGGCGGCGTTGGATCGCCGTCGTGCCTTCCTCGAGGCTAAGCAAGCCACAGGAGTGCGCGACACGGTGACGGATCTCTACTCCGAGACGCACCTGGAGGAGAGGCTCCACGAAGAGGTGCAGCGCGCCCGGCGGTACGGGCACGTGCTGAGCCTCGTGCTTCTCGAGCCCGAGGGGTTCGGCAAGTTCGTCGGAGCGCGGACCGAGCGAGCGGGAGAGCAGGCGCTGAAGCAGATTGCGGGCGTCTTGATCGCCGGAGTCCGCAAGGTCGACGTGCTCACGCGTTACGGGCCGGTCGGGTTCGGCCTCGTGCTGCCGCACACCGGTGAGAGTTCGGAGCGCGTCGCTCATCGTCTCGTCCAGGCGATCGGCAAGGAGCGGATAGGGGCGAACACGCCGCGCGCGCGCGGGTTGACCATGCGAGCCGGCGTGGCCGTTTACCCCCTTGACGGCCTCACGACCGATGACGTCATGCAGGCCGCGCGCGACGCGCTCAGCCGCTCCGGAGGCGGGGCGGAGAACCGCGTTGTGCGCGCGGGAGCCTCGCCGGCCGCGCCGGCCGGCGAGGGCAAGGGCCAGGACCGTCCCCCGACCACGGACGCGTCATAGTCAGGAGCCGGAACATGCACAAACGTCTCATCGCCGCCTCGCTCACGATGGCGCTCCTCGGCGGCTCGCTGGCCCTGGCGGCCGGCTTCCGCTTGCGCTTCCACCCCAAGGTGGGGACCTGGGTGCCCTACAAGGCCGTCACCGCCATGACGATCGACGGCATGGGAGGGCAGATCCACACCGCGATTCGCTCCACGGCGCGCTTCGAGGACAAGGTCGAGGAGTCCCTTCCGGACGGCTCCGTCCGGCTCTCTCGCCGGTTTACCTCCCTGCGAGCCGCCGAAGAGGGCGGCGAGGAGCAGGAGATGATCCAGCCCGGCGATGAGCCGATCGTGCTCGACATGGTGCGGAACTCCCACGGGGTGCTCACCTCTCTGAACGGCGAGGATCCGTCCCAACTCGCGCTCGGCCAACTCCTCCCCCTCCAGGGCGATCCGACCTACCTCATGGGCCATATGGCGTTCTTGATGGTGCCGTACCCCGGCGACGACCTCGACGTCGGCAGCGAGTGGGACGCCGGGCAGGGCATGCTCCTCATGGGCGGCATCACCGAGATCGCGGCCCCCACCCGGGTGCGCGAGGTCACCACCGGCGACCCCGCCTTCGCCGTAACCGAGACCGATCTCACCATGTCCTTCGGGAGTACGGTCGACGTGCCCGGGCCCGGCGGGCAGCCCATGCGCCTCTCCGTCGAGGGCTCGTGGAACATGATGATCGAGCAGTGGACCGCGATGTCGAACGGGCTCGTCGCGACATCCAAGTCGAGCGGGCGCATGACCGTTAAGGTCGGGCCTGAGGGCCAGGTCGCCATACCGGTTGAGGTGGACCCGTTCGAGTGCGAGGTGTCCTTCGACGACCAAGCCTTCCAGGGAGGAAACAACCCGTGACGCCCACTCGACGACGTGCGCTCCGCTCGGGAGCCGCCGCTCTGCTGATCGCCGCTCTCGCGGGACTCGCGCTGGGTGAGGCTCTGACGCTGCGGTACCAGCCGGAGCAAGGCCTGGCCGTGACCTACCGCGGCGAGGCGAGCGGTACGGCCGTGCTGACTGTGATGGGTGAGAAGACCACGCAGAAGATCGGCGTCGCCATGGAGTTCACGGACCGCATCCGCGCCGTTCGCGGCGAGAACCGCGTTCTCGAGCGCGCCTTCCGGAAGATGACCCTCGCGACCGACGGCCAGAAGGAGGACGCGCCGGACGAGGTGCTGAAGCAGGAACGCTCGTACACTCTTGATCCTCAAGGGGTCGTCCTCGCCGCAACGACCGGCGACGCCAACGGCAATCCTCTCTCCGGCATGGGTTTCGACCCCATGAGCCTCGACCTTCTCCCCATCGTAATCGTTCCGTTCCCCGAAGCGGCCGTGAGCGTCGGGGATTCGTGGGATGCAAGCGAGAGCCTGGTGTACCTGGGTGAGGAGAGCCAAGGCCTCAAGGTGACGGCCACGACGACTCTCGTCTCGGTCTACGAGAGCGAGGGGATGCAGGTCGCGCTCACGCAGACCGAGTGGTCCGCGGAGGGCGACCTCGAGGCCAAGGTCGAGACCCGGGGCCAGCCGCCTGCGGGCGCTCCACCGATCCCGATGCCCAAGGTGAGCGTGAAGTTCTCCGGGGCCGTGCTGCAGTCGAGCCGGGTCGACGACGGTTGCGTCCTCGGGCGCAAGAGCCGGGTCTCCGGAAGCGCCAGCGCCAGCATGGGCGAGGGCATGAGCTTCAGCATGCAGGTCAGAGACTGGACCAGCCGGCTCGAGGTTGCGGGATAACGGGACGGGCCCTTCGCGGGCCTGCCCGATCGGGTGGGGCGCTCGAGGAAGACCCCCCGCCGAATAAGCCCGACATCCCCGCGAACGAACGGGCGAGGGGCGTCTTTCACGCGGGTCTCCGGCAAGCGGGCGCAGGTCACCGTACAGGCACGCGCGAATCAGGTCCCAGCCCGGCCGCGCGGCCGGAGCACGGGCCGAGCGCTCACCATGGCGCGCCCGACGGGAGGTTACCGAGATGACCCGCTCTCTCCGCTTCGGGCTCGCGCTCTGCGCGCTCGCCCTCTTCGGTGCGTCCGCTCTCGCGGAGCCCGTGCAACTCACGTACCAGCCCGAGAAGGGCCTGAAGGTCCCGTATCTGATCAAGGCCTCGGCCACAGCCGCTCAGATCCTCCCGGACGGCACGCGGCAGTCCGTTGACCTGACGATCGAGTTCAACCGCGTGGACGCGGTGAAGGAAGTGGACGGCGGCCGCTATGTCGTCGAGCGCCGCGCGCGGGACATCAGCGTGAAGTCGAACGGCCGCCGGATGGACGTCCCCGAGGGGCTCGAGGGCGCAACGGAACTCGCCGAGTTCGACAGCCAGGGCCGGATCACGTTCGATGAGGACTCGCCCTTCCGCAACCTCCCGCCTATGGATCTCCTCGCGGAGGCCGTCAACCTCGTCGAGTTCATCCCGTTCAGCCCCGAACCCGTCGAACCCGGCGACGTGTGGGACGCCTCCGGCCACGAGGACGACCCCGACGGCGCGCGGATCGACAAGTCGGTCTCCGAAGGGCGCCTGATCGAGGTCTTCGACGACGACGGCATGCCGGTCGCGCTCATCGAGCAGATCGTGGACTTCTCGGGGCTCTTTCCCGGCGAGGGCGAGAACCTGGACACGCGCTACCGCATGAAGGGGAGCATCCTGCAGTCGAACCGCGTCGAGGACGGCTGTCTTCTCGGCGTAAAAGGCAACATGGAGATCTCGATCGAGTTCCTCGATGACAGCGGCAAGGTCGTTAACGCGCTTCGATACGAAGACTTCACCGCGACGCTCGAGGTCGCCGAGGACTGATCGACGCCGGCGCGCGCGAGCCGGAGATGCTGATGGTCTTTGCCCTAATCGAGAGGTGCGGGGCTCTCGGAGCGATCCCTACCGGCCCCAGTCAGACCATTGTCTCGCAGCGGCCGGACGGTGCGTCTCGGTGCGGGCCCGTTTTGGGGCCCACCGAAGCCTTGAGCCCGGCTGAAGGGCCTAATGCGGCCAGTTCGCACACCGTTTGGGAGAGGCTCGCGGAAGAACGCCGAAGCGGGGCCGGCCGTCGGCCCTTCGGACGCCGTGCGCGCCGCGCCGTTTCGGGAAGGCTCGGCGGTCGAGCGGCCGCCGGCGCGCGCGGAGCGTGAGACAGCGCGGAGGGGGAGTGGCGTTCGGTGGAGTTGGTTGTCGTCTTGCTCTTCGGGGTCGTCGGCGCGGTCGTCGTGATCTGGACGCTCCCGCGCATGCTTCTCGACGGCGTGCTGAACGGCGCGGAGGCGGCCTTCTTCGCCTGCGGGATGGTCGCCCTGATCGCCATCGCCGGCGCGCTGGCGCGTCCGGCCCCGGCCGTTTCCTCGATGCTTGTCTCCCTCTTCGTCTTCGGCGTGAGCCTTCTCCCCTTCGCCCGCTACCGACTCCGCGGCCGCAGGATCGCTCGGCTCGGCAACGAGTCGATCGAACGCTGTCAGCGCACGATCGCCTTCGACGCCCGAAACACCGGGGCGCGCCTGATGCTTGCCGAGGCGCTCCGGGAGCAGGGCCGCTACGCCGAAGCCATCGCGGCGTTTGAGGCGGTTCTGGAGCGGGAGGAGAACAACCCGCGCGCCCGCCGCGGCCTCGATGACTGTCTGAACCTTCAGCGCGCGAGTTCGGGGGAGATGTGGCTCTGCCACGTCTGCCGGGCGGAGAACGCGCCCGAGGCGACGCAGTGCACGCGTTGTCGAACCCCGCGCGCGCGCTCGAGCGTTCGGCCGAGCGTCTTCAGACGCTGGACCGTCTGGGTCGCCTCGGCTCTCGAGGCGGCCGTCATCGCGCTGCTTCTGAGCGGAGCGCTCAGCGTGTGCCCCGCCGTCCTCGCGTCGCTGGTCATGGCGGTCGTGATGTACGGCGTCTATGCGACGGACCCCGAGGCCGAGTAGTATCATCAGCGCAGGAGCCGCAGCCGGCGGCCAAGGAGCGACCCCATGAAAGTCTCCGCCTTCACCGTTATGGTGGGCGCCGAGTACGACCTGGAGGCGACGGCCCGCATGCTCGCGGACGCCGGCTTCTCCGGCGTGGAATGGCGCGTCCATCCCGAGTGGCATGTGAACCCCGAGCGCATCGAGGACGAGCTGCCGAGAGCGGCCGGCGTCGGGCGGGACCACGGGCTGGAACTCCCCGCCGTCGCCACCTACCTGACGCCCGACGATCCGCTGGCGGCACGGGTGCTCAAAGCGGCCGCCGCCGAGAGCATCCCTCGCGTGCGCGTCGGCGGCTTCTTCGGATACGACGGTTCGGCAAAGTATTCGGACATCGTGGCGCGCTGTCGAAAC
>CAZCER010000312.1:0-6482 GCA_964497385.1 uncultured Armatimonadia bacterium
TGGCAAACCAGTCGGTCGAGACGTCGGTCTCGATCCGGATCAGCCGCCCGAGCGCGGGTTGTTCGGACTCCAGGAACCGCGGTACGGCGGGGCGCGGGATGCGCACGGTTCCGGCGTAAAGGTCGTGCAGGGGCTCGGGGAGGATCGGCTCGAGGGGCCAGAACCGGCCGTTTCCGAACACCCAGCCCCTGGCGCCCGAGACGCAATAGGCCAGGGGCTTGCCGTCGGGATCGAACGGCACCTCGGTATGCAGGCTGATCACAAGGTCGCCGGTCTCGGGATCGAGATCCGGAGCGGTGGCGAGTTCGGCGGCGTAGCCCGCGTCCTCATAGGCTGTCTGCACGGCCCTGGCGACCTGCTCCTCGGCCGAGGTCTTGTAGATCTCGCCGACAATGAGGAACTTGGAGACGGCCTCGAGGATCTTCTCCGTGGGCACCAGCGAGTTCCCCATCACGGTGACGCCGGTGACGGCGGGATTCTCCGTCAGGTGATAGACCAGGAGCACGCCGTTGCCGTCGCCGGTCGGGACGGCCTCCCAATAGCTCAGGGTCGGCTCGGTGCGGTACATCCCCAGCATGGAGAAGATCTGGATGAGATCCTCGTCCGCCATCGTCCGATCGAGGGGCGAACTCACCTCATGCCGAATCAAGTTGCTGACCGCCTGCTCGTTGGTGCGCTCGAGGCCGTCGATATCGATCCCGGTGACGATCGCCTCGTCATACTGGGCGCGCGAGACGGACGCCGCCCCGCCGAACGCGAGCATGAGCGCCAGCGCCATGGTGAACCGACTTAGGCCTCGGGGAGTTGTGGTCACCGGACCATTCCTTTCGTCACACGCGACGACAATAGCCAACACGACACACGGTTAGCAAGCCGCAAGACTCTAACCCGCATGCATCGCGCTGGTCAAGACGATCTTTTTGAGGCCAACGCACCGCCCCAACGGGCCTCCCAACCTCGGAAGACGCGCTGACGATGCGCCCGGTCTCATATTCCGTCCACGTAGTGCGAGACCTTCTGCTTGAGGGCCGAGCGGGCCCGAAACAGGCGCGACTTGATGGTCTCCACCGTGACCCCAAGCACGTTGGCGATGTCCTTGTAGGACAGGTCCTCCAGCTTGAGGAGCAGCACGGTCCGATAGTCCTCCGGCAACTCCGCGATGGCTTCCTGAAGCACGCGCCGGAGTTCCCTGCCCTCCGACACCTCGGCGGGCGACAGGGTTTCGTCCGAGATCTCCACCGCATCGACCGACTCCTCGTCGGCTCCGGCCACCGGGGCGTCCAGCGAGAACGCCTCGAACCGCCGCCGGGTCTGCTTGTGGCGGATGCGGTTCTTGCAGACGTTGATCGCGATCCGGAAAACCCAAGTGCGAACATCCGCGTCTCCTCGGAACCGGTGCGCGGCGGCGAAAGCGTTCTCGAAGGTCTGGAGGGTGAGGTCCTCCGCCTCCTCCTGATCGCCGCCGATGTAGGAATAGACTAGGTTGTAGATGGAGCGGTAGTTCTTCTCGGCCAGCTCAGCCAGCCGTTCCCGAACTTGGACTCCGGTCTCCTCCACCTGGCCTACTCCCACAACCCGGCCTGCTTGGTTCTCCGTGCCCGAGCTTCCCACGAGCGCAGGCTCCGTTCACCGCGCATCTGACGAGCCACGACGAGGAGCGGTTCCCTCGCCGCCGCCCAAATAAGGCCGCATCGATTTGGCCCCTATCATAGCACCCTACGTCCGATCGGGGCCGAGGGTTGGGAAACTACGCGGAGCCGGTGAGGGCCCGTGGATAGAGAGACTCGGCGGGCGCCGACTGGGCAGCGTCCCTCCCGGGCCCCGTCGCGGCGGACGGAGCCCGGGAGGGACGCCAAGGCGGTGGATCAGGCGAGGAGGCCCATCTCGCCCGCAACCTTCGCGAAGACCTCCAGGGCTCGGTCGAGGTCCTCGCGCTCGTGCGCGGCGGTGTTCATCACCCGAATGCGAGCCGTGCCGCGCGGGACGGTGGGGAACCCGAGCGCCATCGCGAACACGCCGTTCTCGAAGAGCTTCCGGCTGAACTCCTTCGCGACCGGAACCTCGCCGAGGATCACGGGCACGATGGGCGTCTCCGTGCGACCCGTGTCGAGCCCCAGCGCGGCGATGCCTTTCTTGAAGTACTCCGCGTTCGCCCAGAGTCTCTCGACCAACTCGGGCGAACGGTCGATCAGGTCGGCCCCGGCCATGCAGGCGGCGGTAACCGAGGGGGTGAGCGCGGAGCTGAACAGGTTGGGGCGCGCCTTCCGGCGGATGAGTTCGACGACCTCGGCCTTGCCCGCGATGATGCCGCCCATGACGCCGAAGGCCTTCGACAGCGTGCCGATCTCGACGTCGAAACGGCCCTCGAGCCCGAACTGCGCGACGATGCCCTTGCCCTTGCCGAGGACGCCCTCACCGTGCGCGTCGTCGACCATCGTCATCACGCCGTAGGCGTCGCAGACCTCCGTGAGCTTATCGAGAGGAGCGACGTCGCCGTCCATCGAGAAAACGCCGTCCGTAACCATCAGGCCTCGTCGGTACCGCGGGAGGTGCTCCTCAATCTTCGCCCTGAGATCTTCGGGGTCGCAGTGCTCGAAGACGACGATCTTCGCGCCCGAGAGCCGCGCCCCGTCAATGATGCTCGCGTGGTTCAGCCGGTCCGAGAAGATCACATCCTGCTCACCGGTCGCCTTGTCGCGCCCCACGAGCGGCCCGAGCGCCGACTGGTTCGCGCAGAAGCCGGACTGAACCAGCAGCGCGGCCTCGACGCCCTTGAAGCGCGCGAAGCGCTCCTCGGCCTCCAGGTGCAACCGCATCGTGCCCGCCAACTGCCTCCCTGACGCCGGTCCGCAGCCCCAACGGTCGATGGCGCGCTTCGTCGCCTCCTTGAGTTCGGGATGGTTCGCGAGGCCCAGGTAGTTGTTGGTGCAGAAGTTGAGCACCTCTTGCCCGTTCACGACCATCCGGCCGCCGGCCGGCGAGTCCATCGTCGGGATGCGGATCAGCCCGCCTCCTTCGCGCGCGGCCGCCAGCGCCTCACGGATGAACGCAAGGCGAGCCGGCGGCTCGCCCGGCGCGGGGCGACGCGCGCCGAGCCTCGCGGGAGGAGCGACAGCGGGAGCCGGGGTCGGCTTGCCGGCGAGACCCATCTCCCGGGCGACCTCGCCGAAGACGGCCAGCGCTTCGTCGAGGTCGGCGCGTTCGTGCGCTGCGGTGTTCTGCACACGGATGCGCGCCGCGCCCTCGGGCACCGTCGGGTGGCCGACCGCGAGGGTGAAGACGCCCTTTTCGAGAAGCCGTCGGCTGAACTCCGCCGCGACCGACATCTCGCCGAGCATCACGGGCGCGATCGGGGTCTGCGACGCGCCGATCTCGAGACCGATCTCGGCGAGACCGGCTTTCAGGTAGGCCGCGTTCTCCCACAGCTTCTCGACCAACTCCGGGTGGCGCTCGATGTAGTCGGCGCCGGCCACGCAGGCGGCGGTGTCGGCCGGGGTGAGGGCGGAGGAGAACAGGTTCGGCCGCGCCTTCTGGCGGATGTACTCGACCACTTCCTCGCGCCCGGCGATGAGGCCGCCCATGACGCCGAAAGCCTTGGAGAGCGTGCCGATCTCGACGTCGAAGCGGCCCTCGAGCCCGAAGTGCGCGACGATGCCGCGCCCCTTGCCCAGGACGCCCTCGCCGTGCGCGTCGTCGACCATCGTCATCACGCCGAACTCGTCGCAGACGTCCGCGATCGCGTCGAGGGGCGCGATGTCGCCGTCCATCGAGAAGACGCCGTCGGTGACCATCAGACCGCGCCGGCGCCCGGGCAGGCGCTCCGCGATCTTCGCGCGCAGGTCGGCGACGTCGCAGTGGTCGTAGATGACGATCTCCGCGCCCGAGAGCCGCGCGCCGTCGATGATGCTCGCGTGATTCAGGCGGTCGGAGAAGATCACGTCTCGCTCGCCCGTCTCGCGGTCGTGCCCGACGAGCGGCGGGATCGCGGCCTGGTTCGCGCAGAGGCCGGTCTGCACCAGCATGGCGGCCTCCACCCCTTTGAACCGCGCGAAGCGCGCTTCGGCCTCCAGGTGCAGGCGTTGGGTGCCCGCGATCGTTCGGACGGCCGCCGGTCCGCAGCCCCAGCGGTCCACCGCGGCGCGGGCGGCCTCGCGGAGTTCCGGATGATTGGCCAGGCCCAGGTAGTTGTTCGAGGCCAAGTTGAGGACCTCGCGGCCGTTGACGACGATCCGCCCCCCCACGGCGGACTCGAGCACGGGCGGGTCGACGTACGTCCCCTCGGCCTTGGCCGCGGCGAGCGATTCCGATGCGAAGTCGAGCTTGCCAGACATGAAGGCCCCTCCTCCAGGGTCTACAGGGCCCCGCCCTCACGCCGCGCGCGGAGCTTCGCGAGCATGTCCGAGGTCATGGAGTCCAGATCGTAGGACGGCTGCCAGTTCCAGTCGGTCCGAGCGCGCGAGTCGTCGATCGACTCCGGCCATGAGTCCGCGATCGCCTGCCTGTAGTCCGGTTCGTAGGCGATCTCGAAAGCGGGCATGTGCTTGCGGATGCTCGCCGCCAGTTCGGCCGGGGTGAACGAGAAGCCGGCGATGTTGTAGTCGGCGAACCGAGTGAGCGACGCGCGATCGGCTTGGATGATGTCCACCGTCGCTTTGAGGCAGTCGGGCATGTACATCATCGGCAGGCGCGTGTCCGGTCCCAGGAAGCAGTTGTAGCGCCCGGTCTTCACGGCCTCGCGGAAGATCTCGACCGCGTAATCGGTGGTCCCCCCGCCGGGCGCGGTCTCCGAGGAGATGATGCCGGGGTAGCGCACCCCGCGCACGTCCAGCCCGTAGCGCCGCGCATAGTACTCGCAGAGCAGTTCGCCCGACACTTTCGTGAGGCCGTACATCGTCCTCGGTTTGAGATACGCCTCCTGCGGGGTGTTCACCCGAGGCGTCTCGGGGCCGAAGACCGCGATCGAACTCGGGCAGTAGACCTGCTCCATCTCTTGCTCTCGGGCGACCTCCAACACGTTGCGAAGGCCGTTCATGTTCACATTCCAGCAGAGGGCCGGGTGGCGCTCGCCCGTAGCCGACAGGATCGCCGCAAGGTGCACGATCCGATCGATCTTGTGGCGCGCGCAGATGGCGGCGAGCTTGTCGGCCTCCAGCACGTCCAGAGCCACAAAAGGGCCGGACGTGCCGACGCGCCCATTCGCAGCCTCGCGAATGTCGCTTGCGACCACATCGTCGTCTCCGTGGATCCGACGCAGCGAGCGAACGAGTTCCGAGCCGATCTGCCCGGCTGCGCCGGTCACCAAGAACCTGGGCATCGATGCATTCCTTCTGTCTCAGTGGAGGGGCCCCCGCGGCGACCGCCGCGGGAGGGCCCTCTCCCTAGCGGTGGTCCACCGACGTCGGTGGGAACAAGGGCGTCAACGGAAGCGAGTCCGCGGTGATTGGATCGCCCCCGCGGGCGGGGGCGCCGCGAAACGCCGCGCGGGCTAAGCAGGGCTCATCGGGACGCGTCGGACTCGCCCCCCAAGGCGCTCTCCGAAGGTGCTGCGTCCGTTTCCGCGGAGCGGGCGTCGTCCGGACCGGGGACGCCGGTCACAAACGGCGCGGGACGCGGGACGCGCGCGCCGTAGCGGTCGGGGGCGCTCCACCACAAGAGCCCGGTGGCGTAGAAAGTGACCAGCCACAGGGCGACGAAGAACAGCACGGCCCCCACAATGGAGGCCGTGCGGCGCTTCCTGGCGGTCGTGGTCTCGCTGTCCATCTCTTTCGGACTCCGTCTCGCGCCTCACGGCGCGCGAGCATGATACTCCATCGGGTTCGGAGGGGGCACGGCAGGGCGCCGAGCGTCCGCGCGGAGCCGGACGGTCCCCTGCCCTCTCCGCGAGCGCGTTCCCATGGGGCCCGCCGTGCGCCCCGCGCTAGAACGGCATATGGCTCACCGACTTGAAGATGAGCACCATCGCGATGCACACGAGGGTGATGAGGCCCGTGCCGCAGGAGTAGCCCGCAAGCAGAACCGGCGCGTACTGGCGCCACTCCTTGAAGCCGAAACGCTTGGCGAAGTAGTACCGTCCGAGAAGCGCCCCGGCGAGTTCCGGGATGATCGCGTGACAGGGATTCCCGAACCCGCGGATCAGGCCGTAGACGAGCATCACCGGAAGGCGCAGGTAACTCAGCACGTAGTAGAGGACGAAGACGACTCCGAAGCCGACGCCCATGTAGCCCGGCTTGAGGAACTTCCAGAGCAGATCCGGGTCCGTCGTCGCGCCCTTGATCCAGAACGCCGACATCCGCGCGTGGTAGGGCCACCACTCATTCGCGTACTGGAACTGGGCGGACGGGATCGGAGCGAGTTTCCAGATGAACTCCCAGAAGATGAGGCTCGCGACCATGAGCACCGGGAACATGAGGAGTTCCGCCTTCAGCATCCCCCGAAAGCTGCAGCCCACGAGTTCGAGTTCCCGGAACTTGGCCGCGATCCCC
>CAZCER010000313.1:0-6446 GCA_964497385.1 uncultured Armatimonadia bacterium
GTGTCCACCACGGGCTGTGTCGCGGCGTCCGTCGAGCGGTGCTCGCCCGACTCGATCTGGCACTTCACGCTCAGCACGTCCGCGTCCACGCCGGCGCGGCGGCGGCGAATCTGCACTTCGGTCGGCCCCGTCGCCCCGGCCGTGTGGACCGCCGCGACGACGCCGACCACACGGAAGCCGTCGAGTTCGGCGCCGATCGCCGCGCCCTCGGCGCCGTCTCCCACCGCCGCATCGGTCGACGCCCCGCACACCACGAACCGCAGACCCTCCTGCCCGAACGAAGAGCCCGCAAGCCCCGCAGGAGTCACGGCCCTCTCGGAGTCCGCGCCCGCGGAGACCTCGGCTGTCGACGCGAGTTCGACGAGGCCCCGCGCCTCGACGCTCGCCTCCGGAGGCGCCATGCTCTTCCAGGTGGTCCCGTCGTTTGAGAAACGCCACTCGCCGAACGCGTCGTCATAGCGCAGCGCGGGCGGGTTCGTCCCACCCGTCGCCGCCTCGAGCGTCTTGTCCCCCGCCTCCCCGTCCCCGAGAGAGAAGGTGTTCGCCGGCGTCCCAACGAGCGGCCGCGAGTCCACGCCGTCGTGCTGATGGCCCGTCGCGGCGTCGAAGCCCACAAGGCCCTCCGCTATCAGCGCCGTCGCGATCCCCTCGCCCACCCCAAGGCCGGGCAGCAGCGACAGCTTCGGCTTCCCGGCCGGGTCGTTGTCCACCGAGATCACCGCCGACTCGCCAACGAGCGCCGTGGCGAGCAGAAGCGACGCCATCCCCGTCGGCGGCGCGCCGGACGTGTTCGTCTCGAAGCCGCCGTCCTGGCGCAGAAACACGTGGTTCGTCGCGCTCGCGGCGACCGCGATCCCCGTCTGCGCCGCGCTCCGCGCAACCGCGAACCCAAGCACCGCGACTCCGGCCCCGACGTCGACCGAGAGCCCGTTCCCCGGCGCAACCGCGAGGCCCGTGACCACCCCCGTTCCGACCAAGACCCCGATCGCGCCCTCCAGGCGATCCTCGACTCCCTGCGCCTGCTCCTCCGCCCACGCGAGATTCGCGTTCAGCTTCTCCCGCACCGTCGGGGCCGTGTCTCCGCTGACGAAGGCCGAACCCGACGGGATGTCCTTTGTCGCCATGCGCATCCCCTCCCGGAGGCCGCCGGCTACGCGGCCGGAGCCTCCCAGGTCTGTCCGTCATCCATCGACGCCAACTCCCCGAGCGAGGCGTCGAGCCTCTGATAGCACACATAGAGCCGCCCGTCGGGCAACGCGCAGATCGCCGGCGTCGCCTCGCCCACATCGGAGGCGGCAACCGTCGTCTGGCCCGCCGTGTTCCAGGTCACGCCCGTGGCCGTCAGCGTCCCGCGCGTGAGCCGCAGCGATCCCGCGTAGTGCGTCAGGAGCAGCACCTCCCATCGCTCCGGCAGCGCGCACAAGGCGGGCCGCGAGTGCCCGGCGAACGACATGCTCGCACCTCCCCAACCGGTCCCGCCCGCAAGCCCCAGGCAGAACGCTCGCACCGAACCGTAGTCGTCGACGGCGGCCACGCGCCGCCCGTTCGGAAACGCGGCCAGAGCCGGAGCGTGCCAGCCCGTGACCGTGTGCGCGAGAGCGAAATCCAGGTCCACCCCCGCCGTCTCCAGACCCAGCGCTTGCGGGCTCATCGGCCGGTGCCGCAGTCGCATCAAGCACTCCCCCGCCGACGACAAAGCCACCCCGCCCGCCGTCGCTCGGGAAAGCCTGAGGTTGTCCACGAGCACGACGTCCGAGGCCGCGCTGTTCAGCATGGTCAGATCCAGATAGCTCGATGTCCGCGCAAGCGCGCGCTCCCACGTTCCCACCAGCGCTCCGTCCCACGCCAGCCGGAAAGCGCCCGCGTCCCACACCGCTTCGAACCGGCGCGGCGCGCCGGTCGGGTCCGCGATCGCGACGTCGCCCGTGGGCAGCCTCAGCGTCCACGCCTCACAGTCGCGGTTTCGGAGGATCGTCGCGAAGAGCCGCGGAGCGCCCACCAAGGCCGAGAAGCCCGACCACTCGGTCGCCGTGGGTCGCGAGAGCGAGACGACCTCCACGTCCAGCTCAAGCCGTGCGAAGTCCATGTTCGTCCACGCGTTGCATCGGGCCTCAACGCCAGCCGCAAGGCGCGCCCAGTGCGACCCGCGGTTCAGCGCGCACGCGGCGCCCCCCGCGTCGGCCCAGTGAACCGGCGCCGAACCCACCGGCGTGTCCTCGAGGTCATCCGCGAAGAACGGGTCGAACGGCCCCATCGCGAACCTCCCGTCCTCACCCCAGCGCCACACCGGAGTCGTCCAGCGCGTCCTTGCCCACCATGAAGAGGCGCACCGTCGCGCCGTCAGCGCCCTCAACGGTGAGGGCCGCGCTCCTCGGCGCGCCTCTCCCGGCCAACGCCGCCGCGGCTGCGTCCCCCCACGCGACCTGATGCGTCGTCAGCGCCCGCACCCGCACCCGCCGATCGGCGGCGCCGCGCGCGGCCCCGCGAACCGCCTCGGCGAACCCTCGGTCCCGCGGCATCCCATCGCCCCCCTACACAGGCTCACACACGTACACGGCCCGGCCCGCTTTGGGCGCCAGGAGCCCCTCCATCGCGAGCACGCGGAGCTTCACCCCGTCGACCTCGATCGCGTCTCCCGGGTGGACCGCCGCCACGTACGGCGCCCGAACAGCGATCCTCCGTCGGAAGCGCGTCGCCTCCTCCGCAAGCGTCCGGCACACCCAGTTCACCGCTTCCTGCGTCGCAAGCGACGCATCGATCCAGATCAGCAGTCTCCGGTCGCCCACGTACCGGTCGCACGTCGGGTCGTTCTGGCTCGCGTAGTCCACGAACCGCGCCTCGAGCAGCGCGCCGTCGGGCGCGCGTCCGATCACATGCACCTCGTTCGCGTGACCCGTCTCGTCGATCTCGTCCGACAGCGCGAGCGCCGGGCTCGCGACGCCCGCAGGGTCGGTCGTAAGCGAGAACACGGCGACGGTCGGCGGGTCCTCCGCGTCGGGCTCGTAGTGGAACACGCCCGCCTCGTCGAAGTAGGCTCTCCAGCCCGAGAACGACTCACGGATGTAGTCGACAAAGGTCGCGACGCTTTCCCCGTTTCGCGGCTGGAAGAGCGGAGCGTCGTCGGCGAGCTTGGAGGGAAGACGGAAGTCGTCCTCCGCGATCGCGAGATCCTCCTCGCGCAGCCCGGCCCCGAGAAGCAGCGAACGCACGACCTCCGTGTGGATCGCGCCGTCATAGCAGGCCGAGTCCGAGAGAAGCGCCCCGCGCAGCTTCTTCCACAGGTCCTCGCACTCGAGTTCAAGGGTCGGAGCCTTCCCGAGGTCCGCGAGAGACGCTCCGGTCAGCCCCGTGAACCGTCTCGCCCCGTTCACGCTGAGTTCCGCCCGCATGTTGCACCGGTTCAGCTTCGACGCGAGGGCCCCGGTTGAGTTGTCGAGCGCCACCCGCATGCGGGCGCTCTCGCGCTCCACCGCGGCGCTCTCACGGAGTTCGAGAACGTACGGCCCGACCTCCAGGGCGCCCGGGCTGCGCATGCGCGAGGTCGGATCGAAGTCCACGCGCACGTCATAGAGCGCGACCGGGCTGTCGCCCGGACCGGTCACGTCCACTCGATAGGCGAACTCCGCCGCCGGGGGCGCAAACGCCCCGCCGCCCGGCTCGGCGAGGTGCGTCACCGTCGCCGTGGCGCCCTGCCTCGGCTCCAACTCCACCCGAGCCTCCGGCTCGGCCGTCGCGGCGTAGCTGAGCCGCATGAGCGGACTCGCGATGAAGCCCGCCGTCGCGAACGTCGGCGTGCTCAGCGAGACGGCGAACGCCCCGCCCGAGGCCGAGAACCGCACCGGCGCTTCGAAGGTCGCGTAGGCGATCGGCCGCCCTCCGTCCTCAACCTCCAGCACGTCGGTCTCTCGAAGCACCATGCCGGTCTCGTGGCCGCCCTTGATGAGTATTCGGTCCCGTTTCAGCGGCAGAACAATCAGCCGATGCCACTCGTTCGCGAAGTGCGCGCCGTCCTCGAGGACCTTGCCCTCCCCCATTGGCAGCCAGTCCCCGCCCGCGTACGCGCACTCGCTCTCCTCCGACCACGCTGCATCCTCGCGCCGGTGCACCCGCGCGCGCCCGTCCGCGCCAAGCGTCAGCCGGTACCGGCCTCCAAACCACAGCGTGCAAGCATGCTGGCCGAGGTAGCCCGGCGCGGGGCGATACAGGTAGAACCACACGATGAAGCCCTGGTCCCGAGGATAGCGCCGATGGCTCTCGATCCAGGGGTCCGCGGCCGGTGCGAGTTCTCTCTGGAGGAGCGCCTTGACCGTCCCGGGCAGCGGGCTCGGGAACTCGGCGAAGTCGCCTCCTCCAGGCTCGTAATCGGCGAGGACCGTGTCCCCGGGTGAAAGATCCGGCTCCAGCATGACGCACTCGCTGACCGGCTCGTACGCCATGCCGCTCACCGCCAACTCCGCCCAGTGCAAGCGGCAGAGATGGACAAGCGAGTAGCCGGCTTCGCCGAGCACGCTGTCCGGCTGGTCGAGCAAGAGAGAGACGTCCATGACCCACCCCCGCTTCCCGTGCGGCGCAGCCGACCCCGGCTGTGACTGTGCCTCCCCCAGGCGAGGACGCCTGGGGTCCATCCCGTCGCACCTCTACCCGGTGCGCTTCGTCAGCAGAACCACGCGGTTCGTGTTCGTGCCTTTGGCGTTGTTGTCGACGCCCCAGCACTGAGCCGTCTTCGTGAACTCCTGCTCATTCACGACGATCCCGAAGCAATCGAAGCCCGCCTCGAGCGCAACAGGAACGACGGCTTCGTCCAGACTTACCGACCCGCTCCGAACCTCGCCCACCTCGAACGCGACGAACCCGTCCGCGCGCAGCACCCGGTGCAAGGCGCGGAGCGCGCCGAGCATCGTCTCACGCCACGCCTCGACCGTCCGCGCCATCGTGATGCGCGCTCCGATCTCCCTCGCGTCCAGCCCGTTGAACCAGCAGCGGAGCCAGTTGTCACTCGCGTACTGCACGACGTCGAGAAACGGCGGTGAGGTCACCACCAGCTTCACCGACTCCGGCTCGAGCGGGATCGGATCGGTCGCGTCCTGACAGAAGAGCGCCTGCCCTCCGCCGCACCGCGAGAGGCTTGCGCGCTCCTCCGGGGTCAGGTCCTTTAGGAGCGACCGTGTCTTCCGCTCGATCAGCCCGAAGACGTCGCGATCCGGCGGAGTCTGCTTCCGGCGTTCGTTGATCTTTCGCTGGCGCTCGGGGCTCACGGCCTGGTTCGGCGGCAAGGTGTAGACGCTGAAGAAACCGGGCGAGTGGCCGGTGAGACGGTTCGTCGCCACCATGCGGATCCAGCGGTCCACGCGGTCTTCCTCGCCCGAGGCCGCGCGTTCCGCGAGGTAGTCCCGGAGCCCGACGAGCCGCGCTTCCGTCGCCGGGCTGTAGAACATCGACAGATCGATCTCATGCTGCGCCCCGCGCCGGTCGCGGATCGCCCCTAGCCTCTCAGTCACTTCCGGCAACGTCGGCGGCTCGAGACGCGGGCGGACCAGAATCCGGCTCAGAGGGTTCACGTCATTTCCCGCGACGCGACACCCCATGAGCGCGGCCTCGAGAAGCGTCGTGCCCCGCCCCATGAACGGGTCGTACGCCAGGTCGCCGGCGCTCGTCAGCCGATCAAGGTAGAAGCGCGGGAGTTCCGCCTTGAAGCAGCCTCGGTAGGAGACCTCATGGAGCGAATGCCCCTGCCGCTGGCGGCTTGTCCAGAAGTGGTTCGTGTATCGCCGCGCCTCGTGGTCCCCGCACATCACCGAATCGACGCGCGTCGCGGGCGCCTGGCCGGGCGCGAAGCCCCCGGGCCCCGAGTAGCGGAACGATGCCAAGTCCTCGGAGAGAGTCATGGGACGGCATTGTACCGGTCCGGCGGACTCCCATGCACGCCCTCCCAGCCATCGGCGGCCGCGACAACCTCGGCAAGCGGCCCCGACACCTCGCGTGCGAGGCGCCTGAGCGCGGCTAGACAGAACCGGGCGAGGCGCGTTCGAAGTCGTTCGGCGTCCCCGAGTCGAAAGGGTCCGCGCCCACCAGGCCCTCTCCGCCAAGTTCGCCGCTCAGAAGCATCGAGAGCCGCAGGATCCTGTCCACCGCGTCGACGCTCCGCCCGCGGAGCCAGTCGTAGTGCTCCTTTCGGTTGAGCACAGGCCGCGCGCCGACCTCGGCCGAGTCCCGCACGCACTCGATCACCCGACAGAGCGCGTACCGTTCGGGGTCAAAGCGCAACGCGCCGTCGGGGTCGAGTCGTTGCGCCTCCCGGTGCAGCGCGAGGAACTGCCCGAACGTAAGCCCCCACACCCACACCGTCCGGCCCCACACCTCGAGCGGCTCGCGCCGCACGTCGTCGATCGTCGCCAAGTCCTCGCGCGTCAGCGTCTCCAACATCGCCGCGTCCCTTCCGTGAGGGC
>CAZCER010000314.1:0-6425 GCA_964497385.1 uncultured Armatimonadia bacterium
TCTGCTCGTCCGTGCCCTTGGTGCCCCCCAGAACGAAGGCGTAGATGGGCAGTGCGTCACCCGCGTCCCATCCCTGACACTGCCAGTCCTCGTGCCATCCGTTCTGGGCGTGGTTCCGTGGCCACTGCATCGAGCGTCCGCCTCGGAGCCACCGGACCACGAGGGAGTGGGTGTCGAACTCCTCGGCCCTGTCGGGCGTCACATCCATCGCCTTGGAGGTTCCGTTCGTGAAGCTCACGGTCACCGTGAAGTCGCTGCAGCTTGTCGTCGGGAGCTTCAGGGTGCAGCGGGATATGACGCGCCCGTTCTCGACCGTGTCCACCTGCTCCGAGAAGGGATCGCCGGGGGCATCCCAGGTGATTGTCCAGTCCGTGTCCGGATAGAGCTGAGGCGGGCTGGATGAGTTGGCCTGGTACGTGTCCTTGTCCTCGACATAGGCCGCGAGAACCATGACGGTTCCCGCGTACTGGTCCGTCGTGCAGTTGCCATAGGTGAAGTACGCTATGGGCGTGGAGTAGGCCGTCCACCCCGCTCGGGCACTGCCCGCCGACGCGAGCGCCACAAGCACGCAGACTGCGGCAAACCCACTCGATCGCGTTCTCCTGGTAGCCATATGCTCCCCTCCCGCTCGAACGACCATGGACGCATGCGCAATGTCCCCAGCCCGCTGCCGCCTCCCCGTCCTCCCCACTGGCTGTGCGCTACCTGAACCGCACCACCTCGCGCCTGACCTCGTAGTAGCCGGCGGCGGCGCGGGACCGCTCCTGGCAGACCCCAACGACCAGCTCGAAACGCAGCCGAAAGCGCACCGTCGCGGCGGAGTCGCTCTGAGACATCACCTCGCCGGTCTCCTCGATCACCCGCTCCATGATCTCACGTTCGTGGGCGGGGAGATCTGAAACGAGGCCCGACCAACCGCATGCGAACTTGTCTATCGGTAGCGGAAGCGCGTCCGCGTGCGCGGGGCGCGCCCCTGCGCTCAGCCGCTCCAGACACGCCGCGATCACCGGATCGCGGGCCTCCGACGCACGCGCGTAGGCCGCCAAGACACGGCTCCATCGGGCCGCTTCGTCGAACTCGAGCGTCGGCTCTGCGGCCGCGCCTGTGACTGCGCTCCGAGCCGACGCGTTCAGGGCGTCGAGCACGTCCTCCCACGCCACACTCAGGTCGCCCCGGGTCCGGAGTCGGTGCGACGCGAGCCTGCCCTTCACCGCGATCGTCACGCCGGTGTCGACGCTCAGCCGCTCAAGGGCCTCCCGCACCGTCAGGCCTTCGAGTTCACTCAGAGCCACGCTCTTGGCGGCGGCCTCCACGCGAGCCATGATGGCGGGGCCAGGGCCAGGCACGAGAACCGGTACCCCGTCGGCGGCTGGGGTCCACCGTTGCTCGGCCTCGCGGCAAGACAGCGCACCCGAAGACACCGCCTCGTCCGTCTGGTCGATCCAGCATTCGCCGTCCTCGGTCCGCCGAACGGCGGTCAGCCACGTGAGCTGCGGGCTCCACCGCAGGGCGATGGTCATGGTCCCGCGCCCGGGCCCGAGTGGCTCCCACTCGATGGTCGGCACGCACTGCATCCGGCCGAGGATGGCTGGGGCGCGATGGTACCGCTCCTCCCACATGGCTGAGGTCGCTCTTCCATCGAGGGCCCGCAGGCGGTTCGCCAGGTCCACCGGGAGGTCGTCGGGGAGCTTGTCGAGTCTGTATCTCACGCCATCGACGGTGGCGTACTGCACCGCGTTCTCGCTCGGGCGCCAGTACATAGTCATCGGGGCCGCCTGCAGGACCGTGAGCACCTCCGCCCGATGAGGTGTCAGATCCACGATCTCGCCCCGCAGGAGGGCAGCGAAGTCATCGGGGGACAGCACGCCGAGGAGAGGAAGGACATGCCCGCAATCGGTTCGGTGGCGCTCTCCCACCAGCGCCTGAGCGTGTTCCCTTACCTCGTCGGTCACGTCCTCCATCGGCTCCCGCAACGTCTGCAGGCCTGACTCCAGCGTCACGGGCACGAGTGCCTGGTCTGAGATGTACCTGCGGAGAAACGCGTCAGGATTGGCCCCCTCCGCCTCCGGCGCCCACCGCTTCGGCATCACGCAGAGGAACGGAGGCGCCAGTGCTGCTTCGATCTCCGCGTCTGTTGGGCCCTCGGTGATGGCGACATCGGGGCCCGCCCCGTCCACAAGGGGCCCGCGTTGCGAAGCGGCGCCGTGACAGAGAGCCGCAGCTACGAGTGCAATGGCTGACAGACAAAGCCCATACCGACGCATCCCGATGCCTCCAACGAGGCCTAACCACCGGTACCATTGTGACACGGGGGGGGGGGGCATGTCAAGAGACGCGGGATTGGTCAGCGAGATTCCCCCTACCGCACCTTCCGATACAGCACAAGCCTCGACCCCGGCGCGGCGTCGATCGAGATCGCGAGGCCGGTCTCCGCGAGTTCGCGGCCGGACTGCGTCCACTTCTTGCCTGTGTCCCGGTCGGTGAGTTCGTAGGTGGCGTCCGGGTCAAGGCCGTGGAGCGGAGTGGTCATGGAAGCGAACGGGCTGCGCTGTCTCCGGAGCGCCACGACGCAGCCTTCGCCAAGGTCCGGCCGGTCGCACTGCCACGCGGCCCACACGTCATCGGCGAGGGAGTACGCGAGCAAGGGGTAGAAGTCGCCCTCGAAGTACGGCCTGACCGCGCGCTGCTCCTCGGTTGCCTTCCGCAACCACTCCGCGGGGTAGGCGTCCCACGGCGTGACGTAGCCCTCGGGCGTACCGGAGAAGTTCGGCGGGGTCATGAACACCACACCCGTGCCGAGCGTGCTCCGGAGCGCGTAGTCGTTCGACTGCTCGCAGGCCCCGCTGTGGAGAGGCGCCCAGATGGAGAGCCCCTGGGTCTGCCCCTGCAGGCCGATCGGGTCATAGCCGAGGAAGCACTGGAAGTCGCTCCGCCACAGAGGGATGCTCCGCGAGAGGGTTTCGAGGTCGATCCGCCGCCCGCCGCTCGAGCAGTTGTCGATGAGGAGCCCCGGGCGCCGCTGGAGCAGCGCGTCCCAGTAGGCGTAGAGCCCCTCGATATGCCGGATCTCGGTCATGCCGATGCGGTCGGGCGCGTCGGCGGCCTCCCAGAAGGGCGCGGGGTCGGTGTTGAAGTCCTGCCGGTACACGGTCACGCGGCCGTCCTCGAGCACCTTGGAAACGAGGTCCGTGAGCCCCTCGCGCGCGACGGGGTCACCGAGGTTGTAGAGGTAGTTCCCACCGATCGGCCCGAGCAGCCACTCGGGGTGCTCCTTGGTGCACTGCGTCCCAGGGAAGACGCGCTCCGGTTCGAGCCAGAGCGTGAAGTCCATCCCGGCGGCATGCGCGGCGTCGCCCACGGGCGCGAGGCCGTTCGGGTAAGCGGCTGGGTTCGGCCAGTAGTTCCCGACCTGGGCGCCCCAGCCGCTGTTGAAGACGTTCGAGCTGTCCTTGTACTCCGCGTCTCCGTGCCAGCCGGCGTCCACCCAGTAGTTGTCGACCGCGATGCCGTTCTCACGGAGCCAGTCGATCTTCGCGATCTGCCTCGCGGCCCGGTTCTCGCCCCAGCACGCGAGCGAGATGGGGGTAGTCTGTGTGCCGTCGCCGTCGCGAGGCGCGTAGTGCTCCAGGATCACTCGCCGGAGCAGGTTGTGACCCCGAAGGGCGTCGCCTTCGAAGAAGACGAGCAGCACGCGCGGGGTGCGGATCTCTTCACCGTGATGGAGCACCAGGTGCGTGCGTCGCATCCCGCCCTGAGCGTGCACCTCGCCGCCGTCCCCGCGCCAGAAGCGCATCGTGACGTCGCCGGTCCAGCCGATCGCGCCGATGACGCCGGGCTCACCGTCGCGCTCGATGCGGAAGAACGGCAGCGCCCCGCACGAGGAGCGCCCTCCGTGGCTGCTCACGACGAGCGGATTGCCCGCCCCGACCCAACCGCCCTGCGGGAACTCCGGGTTGGGGTTCAGTGGCGTCACCAGAGGCGCGAAGTCATCGATCGCGCAGCCGCTGCCCTTGGCGTGGTGGATCCTCGCGCCTCGCTCCCGCGGGAGAGTGAACGCGCAGTCGAGAGCCCGGATGTCCGAGAGGATCGGGGTGTCCGCCGCGCCCGTGTTCCGGAGATGCGCGACCCACTCCACCGCCGGGTACTCGCCGAACCGCCTGGCTTCGACGCTCACCTCAAGACCCGTCTCCGGGTCGCGCAGCCTGAGCGTCCGTGTGCGCGTCTCTCCCTCGTCGGCATCCTCGCCGGTCGCTTCCCAGCCGCGAATCAGCTCCGACGAAGGTCTCTCACCGTACCCGAACGACAGGGGAAGCTGGACCGTCTCGACCTGGGCGGGTGGGTTGAAGGCCTTCTGGAACCACTCGTTCACAAGCGCGTCCTCGGCGGGGCTCACCGGCACAAACATGCAGCGCACCTCCTCGGGCCGAGGGTTCGCTGCCCGCGTCCCGCCGCACCTGCCGTTCTCCCTCCCGGCTTGCCTGCACGCTCTCCCTTGACACCAATGATTGCGTACGCAATCATTGCGCGTGCAAGTATTGGTCCAGGCGGGAGTGAGGTAGGCGTGAGAACCGAGGACTCGCCGATGCGCTACGTCGGGATGCTGCACCGGTACACCAAGGTGCACTTCCAGGAGGCGCTTGAGCCCTTGGGCCTGGCCGAGCATGCGTTCCCCTACCTCGTGCGGCTCTACCGCGAGGACAACATCAGTCAGGATGAACTCACCCAGTTTCACGGAGGCGATCCGGCGACCACCACACGCGCCCTCACAAAGCTCGAAGAGGCCGGCTTCATCACCCGCGACACCGACGCCGCCGATCGCCGTGTGAAGCGCGTGCGACTCACGGCGAAGGCTCGTGAGCTGGAACCGGCGCTTCGCGCCGTCATGCGCGAGTGGAGCGACACGCTGACCACAGGGCTCAGTAAGTCGGAGCATCGCGCCCTGCTGGACCTCCTCGGCCGCATGGCCGAGAACGCCCGCCATGCCGTACGCGGAGAGCCCGCGCACACGAACAAGGAGTAGGAATGGCGCACGGCGCGGACAGTGGAAGCTCGGGCGGCGAACGACACGCCCGCACCGAGGCCCTCGGGACGGCCCCGCTCGGGCCGCTGATGATCAAGCTCAGCATTCCCGGCATGATCGGGATGCTCGTGATGAGCCTCTACAACATCGTCGACACCTTCTGGGTGAGCGGCCTCGAGAACGGCACCCAGGCCATCGCGGCCTTGCGCGTCCTCTTCCCCATTCAGATGACCGCCGGCGCGATCGGCATGGGGATCGCCGCGGGCGCGACCTCACTCGTCGCCCGCAGGTTGGGCGAAGGTCGCGGCGAGGAGGCGAATCAGGCCGGCGGGAACGCTCTCGGCCTGGCCCTCATTGCGGGGCTCGCCTCACTCGCGATCGGCGTCTTCGCGACAAGGTGGCTCGTGCGCGTCTCGGGCGCGACGCCGGACATCGAGGACGCCTCGCTCGCCTACCTCAAGGTCGCGGCCCTGGGCTTCCCCTTCGTTATGCTGGCGGGCTCGCTCGACGGCCTCTACCGCGCCTCGGGAAACACCACGACCCCGATGTGGCTCACCGGCTGGTCGGTGCTCATCAACGGCGGCCTCGACCCGTTTCTCATCTACGGGTGGGGGCCCTTCCCCGAACTCGGCATCCGCGGCGCGGCGGTCGCGACCGTCGCCGCTCAGATCGCGGTCTGCGCCGCGTCGTTCCTCTATCTCCGACGCCGCCGCAGTGGGTACCGCATCGGTCTGCGTCACCTGCCTCTCCGTGGGCCTGTCGTCCGCGAGATCGGCCAGGTAGGTTTGCCGGCCATGGCGTCGAGTTCTCTCCGGAGCGTCGTTGCTTGCATCTACAACTGGGTGCTCGCGAGCTTCGGCTCCGAGGCGATCGCCGCGAACGGCCTCGGGCACATGGTCGTGATGCTCGTGATCTCCTGTCTCGGCGGAGGCGTGCATCAGGCCCTGATGCCAATCGTGGGCTACACGTTCGGGGCGAAGGACTACCGCCGGATGTGGGCGGCTTACCGCATCGCGGCGGTGTGGACGTCGGCGGGCGCTTTCATACTCGGAGGGATCGTCTGCCTCTTCGCGGCGCCCATCCTCGCGCCCATCGCGAAGGACCCGGCGCTGCTCGACCTCGGCGTCCTGTCTCTCAGGCTGAAGATGTGCACCTTCTTCATCGTCGAGCCGCAGATGATGGCTCTGTTTGCGCTGCAGGGCATGGGTTTCGGCTCACGCGCGATGCTCATCACGACCTCGCGTGACGTGTTCTTGGTCCTACCAGGCCTCTTCATCCTCGCGCACTTCTTCGGTGTGACCGGCGCCTTCGCGGCTCAGCCGGTCGCGGACGTGCTCGGCGCCTTCCTGACCGCGACGATCCTCTGGCGCGTCTACCGCCGCTTCCCCCCGAGCGCGAGCGCCCC
>CAZCER010000315.1:0-6424 GCA_964497385.1 uncultured Armatimonadia bacterium
ACGCGGGCCCGTGAGTTGAAGGAGGTCGGGGCGCTCGCCGCGGTGCGGCCGTGGCGCGCGAGCGACGGGACGGAGTACGCCGCGGGGGACGCGATCCAGGCCAAGCACCGGCAGGAGGCGATGCTCCTCGGTGGGGCGTGGGTTCGCCCGGCCTCCGCGACGGAGACGGCCGGTGACAAGCGCGCGAAGGCGCGAGGCGCCAAGACGGCCGCGACAGCCGCAAAGGCGCTGGACGTGGCGGAGGCCGGAACCGATGAGGCTCCGGCCGAGGCCGAAGCCGGGGAGTAGATCGTGGGCTACACGACCGTGAGTCAGGTCAGGACGCACCTCGCGCGCGAGATCGCGGCGACGTCGGTCTCGCGCGTCGAGGAACTCATCGAGGAAGCGACCACGCTCGTGGACTCGGAGACCGGCCTCACGTGGCGGCAGACGAGCGGCTCTAGGCGCTTCGAGTGCGACGGCTCGGTGACGCTCCGGATCGATCCCGCCCTCTCGGTGACCTCCGTCGTGCTGCACCAGATCGGGTACGACCCGGAGACGCTCGTCGAGGGTGATGACGAGGACTGGATCGCGGAGCCGGGCGGGGCCGGCGAGGGCGTGTCGCCTGAGGCCATCGTGGGCCTGCGGCGCGTCGGGCTCCGGTGGCCGCCTGCGCCGTCGTGGGCGGAGGTCACGGCAACCTGGGCCATGGCCTCGGGTGTGCCCACGGACATCGCCCTCGCCACGGCGTTCATCGTGGCGGCGTGGTGCCGGGCGCAGGGGATCGGCTCCTCGGCGGCCGCCGACGTGAAGAGCGAGTCGTGGGACGGCTACAGCGTGAGCTACGGCGACGGAGTGAAGTCGGACAGCCCGAGGAGCATCCCTCCCGAGGCGCAGGCGATCCTCGCCCGGTACAGGAGCCAGGCGGAGGACGAGCCGTGGGCTGTGGGGGTCTGACATGGCGTTCGAGGATGGGCTCAACAAGAGGGTGACGATCGAGCGGCGGGCACCGGGCGGTCCCGAGACCTGGGTGGCCGTCGGCTCGGACGTCGAAGTCCGGGTCACGTCCCTCAAGCTCGCCGAGATCCAGGCCGCAGGCGAGACCCTCGACATGCGCGTGAGCCACAACCTCGTGGCGCCGGTGGACGCGGACATCCAGGAGGGCGACAGGCTCCGCGTGACCGCGACGCGCAGAGCGGGTGGCGAGTGGAGCCCGGCGTCCGGTTCCGATGTGCATGCGGTGGTGCTGATCGAGCCCGCGGAGGGCGGAGCCCAGGGCCCGCATCACCTGCGCGGGATGCTCTCGAGGATGGCGGGGACGACATAGCGATGCTGAGCGTGGCGGCACAGCTCACGGGCGACACGGAGGTGCTCCGGCTCCTGGAGTGGGGCGCGGAGCACCTGCCGCTGACGACCGCCAGGGGCCTGCGTCGAGGCGCGGTGATTCTCGAGGACGGCCTCCGCCAGAACCTCTCGGGGGGCGTGCTGCAGCGCCGGACGAGCACGCTGGTGCGGAGTGTCGGAACGCAGGAGTCGGACCTGGGGCTCGTGCAGCGCATCGGTGCCTCGACGTTCTACCTGGCCGTGCATGAGGGCGAGGTGGAGAACGCGACCGTCGATGGTGACCACGTCGTCATCGAGGCCAAGAGCGCCCGCGGGATGGTGTTCCAGATCCACACAGGCAACCGCATCTCCTACAGCAAGACGGGCAAGCTCCGCCGCGGCGCGGCCATCACGCAGTGGGTGCGGGTACCGCGGGTCCGGATCCCCATCCGGCGTCCCGTCGGCGTCACGTACGACGAGCTGGGCGAGGACGCGATGCAGGAGGCCTATGAGACGGTCAAGGCGGCGATGGACGGGGGTGGAGAGTGAGCCAGATCCTCGAGGTTGAGCAGGCGTTGTACCGAGACATCCACACGGCCTCATTGCGGACCGGCAGTGCGACAGGCGCCGCGGCGGGCGGGGACGCTCGGGGCGTATCGGTGGACGGTGACGGCTGGAGCACCGAGGCCGATGCGTGGCGCTGGGCGATCGTCGAGTTCCTCGATGGCGCGAACGCGGGCCTCTGGCGCGTCGTGACGAGCTACGCGCACGACGGCGAGACCGCGACCCTCGGGTGGCACGTGGCGCTTCCGAACCCCGTTCTCGAGGGCGACACGTTCCGCCTCGACCATGCGCCCCTCGGCGGCGCGACGGTCTTCCTCCGGCAGGTCATCCCGGCGAGCCTCCAGCCATCCGAGATGCCCGCCGTGTTCGTGGCGAGCCAGCGGACGCGCACGCTGAGCGACCGCGCGATCGGGCGGTCGCAGGGCTCGGTGGCGGCGACGCTCCATGTGCGGACCGACCTGCTCTCGCCCTGGAACGGCGAGGCCGCGGACGAGGCCGCAGCATTCCGGCTCTTCGAGCAGATCGACCAGATGAGACTGACGCGAACGGGTCTCGCGGGTAAGGCCCAGTTCGCGACTCCGGACCGGAGCGAGACCATCGTCGGGTTCGGCGAGCTGGATCGTGGGGAGCGCGTCTACTGGAGCACGCTCTGGACCCCGCTCCACTACCCGGCTTAGGGAGAGATCACCATGGCGGGAGAGAAGTTCGGCAGTGACCAGTTCCTGGTCTATGACCTCGCGGAGGGGGGTGCGGGTTACTCGGCCGCGGGCTACGTCACCGGCGGGGACGGGCTCCATGCGGACTACGATGAGCTGCTCCGTGAGGGCATCTCCGACGAGCAGGTCAGCCGCGACGGCCTGATCGACTACGCGGGCTCAGCGGAGATCGACGTGACGCCCGACACGTTCAACCTGATCGAGTGGATCCTCGAGGCGGTCGCCGGAGCGTGGCGTCCGCTGAAGCTCGGAGGCGACCTCGGCAACGGCGTTGCGGAGCACACGGGCGCCTACGCGACGAAGGCCTCACTCAAGATCGCGACCGGCGACTCCGTCTCGCTCGCGCTCGAGTGGCTGGCGAGCGGCCCGGGCATCGGCACGCCAGCCCGCGTCGCGATCGCGGACCCGTGGAACCTCGAGTCCTACGAGTCGGCGTCGACCTTCGCTGGCGCGAAGCTCGGTGTGCAGAGCGTCACCTACAACGTCGAGTTCGCCGTGCAGTATGTCGATGACAACGACGGCCGCGAGGAGGGCGAGAAGCGCACCCATCGCGGCCTCGTCCACAAGGGCATCGACTCGCTCTCCGTCGACGCGGAGGTGATCGCGCCTCCGAGCATCGACTGGACCGCCGACTACCCGGCCTCGAACATCGCGGTGCAGTCGACGATGACGAACAACGCGGTCACGCCCAAGACCCTCGGGATCCAGGTTCCGAACCTGCGCTGGGTCCCACCCCCGAAGACGAGCTACAAGCCGGGCCGGAAGGACCTCGTCGTCTGGAGCGGGACGCTCAAGCCGCGGTTCCTCTCGCAGTCGATCCCCGTCGTGACGATCAGCTAGGAGGCGCGCAATGCCACTGAAGGCAGTGACCAGACCAAGCATCGAGATCCCCCTCACCGAGGAGGGCGATGTCCTCGTCCGCGTGACCGCGATCCCGCAAGGCGCGGCGGCCGCGCTCTACGACCACGTGAACGACCACGGGCACATCCGTGTGGGTTCGATGGGGCGGATGATCCTGGCGCAGTGCGGGTGGGGTGTCGAGGGCACGATCCTCGACGATGACGGCGACCCGGTCGAAGACCCGAAGCGCCGACGCGAGACCGCGGAACGCGCGCTCATCCTCGACTCGAGCGCCCTCACCGGGCTCGTCATGGACGTCATGGCCTACCTCAGTGCGGTGCCGGGAAACTGGCGTCAGGCCTCGGAACCCCCGACCCTCCCGGGGCCTGGAACCGACTCCGCATAGAGGCGGACGCACTGGCCCGGGGCCGGGTCGTGGCCGAGCCCGCGTGGGAGACCGTGGTCTACCTGGCGGTCAGGGCGTTCGGCTGGACGCCGACGCAGGTCGCGGAGACCGACTACGGGCTCCTCGAGGCGCTTCTGATGATGCACAGCGCGCATGAGTCCGCCCTCGGAGACGAGATCCGGCGGGCCCAGCGGAGACGGCGATGAGCAAGAACTACCTGGTCCAGATCACGCTCGCCGCGAAGGACATGGCCTCCGGGGTGTTCGGCAAGGTCAGCACGTCCGCGGGCGGCGCGTTCGCCCAGATGAAGGCGATGGCGAAGGACAACACCGCGGAACTGGATCGGCTCGGGAACCGAGCGACCCTCGCCGGTGGGGCCATCGTCGGCGCCCTCGCGCTCGCCGGGAACAAGTCCGCGGGGTTCGGCAACGAGCTCGCGGAGATCGGGACATTGGGCGAGGCCGCCGCAGGGCATCTCGACCAGTACCGCGCCTCCGTGATGAAGATGGCCGTCGACTACGGCCAGGCCACGGGCTCGCTGAACAAGGCCATCTATGACTCGGTGTCGGCGGGGATCGACGCGGCGAAGGCCGACGAGTTCGTCGCGAAGGCCTCGAAGCTCGCGACGGTCGGCCGGGTACAGACCTCGCAGTCCGTGGACCTTCTCACGACAGCGCTGAAGAACTACGGCGCCGGCGCGGACGAAGCCGAGCACTACAGCGACGTGCTGTTCGCGACGGTCCAGCAGGGCAAAACCACGATCTCCGAGCTGCAGGCGAGCCTCGGCCAGGTCG
This sequence comes from uncultured Armatimonadia bacterium, assembly GCA_964497385.1. Classification (GTDB taxonomy): domain Bacteria; phylum Armatimonadota; class Zipacnadia; order UBA1398; family UBA1398; genus CAZCER01. Next base: position 4,623 of record CAZCER010000315.1, read on the forward strand.
CTCCCGCTGCATCGATGGCGAATGTAGGCATCGAGGAGGTCGGGGCCGCAATGGCGACCCTGACGTCATCCACGGGCAATACCGCCATATCGGCCACAGGGCTGAAGGCGGCACTCGTCGCGACCGTTGCCCCCTCCGATGCTCTCGCGGCCGCCCTCAAGCGGCACGGCTACGCGTCGGGGGAGGCGGCCCTCAAGGCCGTGGGGCTGGCCGGGGTCATGAAGATCGTCGGCGAGGAGAGCGGCGGCTCATCCACCAAGATTCAGGAGCTCTACCCGGGGATGGAGGCCCTGTCCGCGGTATCGGTTCTCGCCGCCAACAACGCGGGCACGCTCTCCGAGAAGCTCGAGGCCGTTCGCGATTCCGCCGGAGTCACGACGCGCGAGTTCAAGCGCATGGCCAAGGAGCCCGCGTTCCGCATGCAGCAGGCTCGGGCCGCGTTCGAGGTCTCGTCGATCGCCATAGGCCAGAGCATCCAGAGCATCCTCGCTCCGATCGCGAGCGTCTCGGCCGGACTCCTCGGGTTCATCGCCCGGCACCAGTGGCTCGCCAACACCATCGCGTGGGTGGGTGTCACCGTAGGTGGCGCGCTGCTCGCCGTGGGTGCGTTCGCCAAGGGGATGACCCTCTACCGGAGCGTCGTCGAGAGCGCGGGAACCGTGACCGAGATCTGGACACGCCTCCGGCGCGGGGCCACCGTCGCCACCGAGGCCAGCACCGTCGCCGAGGGAGTGAACGCGGCCGCCAAGGAGTCCAATGCCGCGGCCTCGGCCACGGCGTCGGCAGCGGATGAGTTCGAGGGCCTGATGACGGAGGAGCTGCGGAGGCACCTCCAGGGCGAGACCGCAGCCGAGATCCAGAACGCGGCAGCCAAGCGAAGCAACGCCGCCGCGTCCGCGACCGCGGGCAGCGCGGACCTCGCACGGGGCGGAGCGGCGATCGGCGCCGCGGGGCGCGTGCGCGGAGCGGCCTCGACGACCATCGCCGCCGTCGGGAGCGTCGTCGCGGCCGGGGGCATGGCCGCAGCCACGATCCTCGGGATGGTCGCGGCGGTCACCGCGGCGGTGGTCGCCGTCCCGGTCGGGGGCCTCGGGAACTGGTCCGAGCTGTGGGGCGGCGGGCGACGCAAGTGGGAGGAGTCCCAGGGGAACCTGAACCAGGTGAACCGCTACCTGCAATCGAGCCGGAAGCTCGAGCGCGAGCTCGGCAGAAAGCCGACTCTCGAAGAGCTGATGATGTACGACCCCGAGGCCCTGACGCCCGGGCAGACGGAGGGTGTCCGGCGGAACCAGGCTCTCCAGTCCATCCGTATGCAGGAGCAGATCGGCGCCGAGATGGGACGCCTGCAATCGGCCGGGATGCCGGCGGTCCCGACGGTGGCGCCCACGGACCTGGCGATCGCGGCAGTGCCTTCGGCCGAGACAGCGGTACACGTAGCCTCGCCCATCCCCCAACCCGTCGAGATCGCGATACGGCTCGACCGCGGCCTGATCGCGGAGGTCGTGCGCGGGGTGCTGCAGGGCGATGGCTGGAGCGTGAGTGTGGGGCAGGCATACTGAGATGCTGACCGGAGCGGAGCCAATCCGAGGTGTCGCGAAGGTGCTCGTCGGCACCCAGCGACGGTGGGGCCAGGTCGCGCGGCATGCGTGGGGCTTCGAGCACCCGTTTCCCCGGCTCTCGGACCGCGAGGCGACCGGCAAGCCCGACGAGCCCCGGCAGCCGTGGATCCCGCCCTGGAGGTTCGACGGCACGGAGACGGTCCCGGCTCTCCGCGCGCTCGCGATCGCGGGCACGCAGTTCCG
>CAZCER010000316.1:0-6393 GCA_964497385.1 uncultured Armatimonadia bacterium
GTCGCGCGGCGTTCTGTGGACGGCCGGAGCGCCGCTCGCCGCGGCTGGCTGCGCCCTTCTGGCTCTGCGGGATCCGGAGCCAAGACGCCCCATTGCGACCCTCTATCCGTTGCTCGCCCTTCTGCTTCTGGTCGTTCCCGCCCTGTGGGCCGTGCGCTGGAACGACCTCTCCCTGCAGCGCGCGGCCTGGCTCTGCGCCGGCGTCTCCCTCGCGGCGGGGGTCTCCGTCGGCGCGCTCTCGCGCAGAGCCGCAGCCTGGGTCATACTCGCCGTCGCCGCCGTTGCGTGCGCGGTCGCGTCGGCGCGGAGCGCTCTGGGCTGTGAACTCGGCGAGTGGGCCTTCTCGGAGGTCTGGGAGTCAGCCGACATCGGCGCGCTGAGCCCGTTGATCCGGAGCGATCCCGCCGGAGCGCTCGCCGCCATCGCTCTCCCGCTCGCGCCCTGGCTTGCGCGGGACGAGGAGCGTCGTTGGGCCCGACCGGCAGCCTTGGCCGCGGGCTGGCTCCTCCTCGCGGCCCTCGTGCACCTGCATCCCGCCGAGGCCGTGCTCGCGGCTTGGGCAGGCGTCACCGCCCTGCTTCTGGCGCGGAGGGCGTGGAAGCGCCTGGCCATCGCGGCCGTTGCCGGCGCGGTCCTCGCCGGGGTCTACTTCTCTCTGCCGGCGCAGCGTCAGTCTTCGCTTCGCAAGGAGGCCCTGGTGCGCGCGGGCGCGTGGGGCGAAGCGCGAGCCGTGCTTCTCTCAGGCGCGCCGCAGCCGAGCCCGTCCCCCATGCCGTCGACGCTTGGTCTTGGCGGTTACTCGAGTGGCTATGACCAGGTCCGGTCCCGCCGCGCGTCGGTCTTTGCGGGAATCGAGCATCCGGCCACGGCGCTCTGCGATCCGCTCCAGTGGTTCGCCGAGACAGGACCTGTCGGGGCGGCGGCCCTTGTGTGGGTCGTCGGCGGCGCGTGGGTCGGCAGTCTCCGCCGGCGCCCGTACGCCCACGGTGCGCTTGTCGCCGCGGCCTTCGGCTCCTGCCTCGGAGGGGTGCTGGTCAGTCCGGCGGCCGGCTGGGCGGCGCTCCTGGTGCTGGCGCTGGCGCTGCCTCCCGTCGATGCGCCCGAGAGCCCCGATCCCGGCGAAGACGCTCGGAGGGGCGACGGCCGCTTCGTCTGGGCGGCTCCGGCGTTGCTCGCGGTCCTGCTGGCTGGTCTGGCCCTGGCATCGCCGCCGTGGAGGGGATCCGTCGAGTCGACCCGCCCCGCCGCGCTCTGGAGCGAGGCCGAGGCCGTGGACGACGACGAAGCTTGGCGCCGCGCCGGCCAGGCGTTCACCCTTCGGTGGGAGGCTCTCGACCGCACGGCGCACGCGGACGCCGAACGCGTCCGGAGGGAGCGGGACCTCTATCGACGTTTCTGTCTCGCGAACGCCGAGAGGCTGCGCGAGGCGGATCCCGGGGCCTCCCGGGCGTATCTCTCTCTCGCCGACCAACTCCGGTAGCGCCCGCCGACTCGAACGGTCGTCGGGCGCGTGGCATCGAACGGAGGACAGGAACATGACCTCGAACGAACGGCTGGTGGCGGCGCTCGAGAACCGTAAGCCCGATCGTCTGCCGGTGACGACGCATCATCTCATGCCGTTCTTTCTCAAGAAGTACATGAGCGGCATGTCGAACATGGAGTTCTTCGACCGCTTCGCCCTTGACGCCATCCACTGGACCGACCCCGCGATTCCCCCGTCTGACGCGGAGATCGCGAACTGGCGCGTGACGCACGAGGAGATTCCCGACCCGCAGTACCCGACCGTGCGGTACGTCATCACCACACCCAAGGGCGCGCTCACGACCGTGCTTCAGTCGAACGAGCACACGACGTGGCGGACCGAAAACGTCGTGAAGGGGAAGCGGGACATCGACCTCATCGCCGAGTTCCTGCCCGTGACCCGCTGCGACGTCGCTGAGGTCGCGCGCCAGGCCGATGAACTGGGCGCGCGCGGCATCGTTCGCGGGATGCTCCCGTGCTTCCCGATCTTCGGCCAACCCGGCTGCTGGCAGGACGCCGCCTGTCTCTACGGCATCCAAGAACTCATCATGGCCGCCTACGACGATCCGGTCTGGGTGCACGAGCTGCTTGGGATCCTCCGGGACAAGAAGCTCGCGTTCGCCCGCAGCCTCCACGGCGCCCGGTATGACGTGCTCGAACTCGGCGGCGGAGACGCCTCGTCGACGGTCATCTCTCCGGCGCTCTTCGAGGAGTTCGTCGCGCCCTACGACGCGCCGCTCATCGCCGCGGCCCACGAGGCCGGTCAGCGCATCGCCTACCACACCTGCGGCGGCATGATGCCCATCCTCGAACTCATCGTCGCGATGGGCCCCGACGCCATCGAGACGCTCACTCCCCCCGGCATGGGCGGCGACGCCCGCCTCGGCGAGGCGAAGGAACGCGTCGGAGACAAGGTTTGCCTGATCGGCGGCTGGGATCAGTTCCACTTCTTCCAGGGATGCACCGAAGACGAGACTCGAGCGGAGGTGCGCCGCTGCTTCGCTGAGGCGGGGAAGGGCGGGGGCTTCATCCTCTGTCCGTCGGACCACTTCTTCGACGCCGAGCCGAAACTCATCGCCGCTTGGGCCGATGAGGCGAGGCGCTGCGTCTACGACTGAGCCCCGCGGGTCCCGGAAACCCGGGACTCCGCAACGGCGCGTTTCGGGTCGCTTGGCCCTCGGACGACGCTCCGCCGCGTTTCAGAATGGACGCGCCCGGGACGGACGAAACGAGGTGCGCCATGAGCGATGCGGACGGATGCTCCGAGACGGTCACTCGCGACGCGCCGGACCCTGCGGTCCGCGCCGTCGTCACAGCCGAGATCGCCCACTGGGTCGCGGACGGGCTCTTGAGCCCGCGGCTCGGCCAGCGCCTGCTCGCTGAGTGCGAGCCCACGTCCCGACCGAAGGCGGCGCTCCCGGTTGAGGAGCGCTGGCCGCAGGTGCGGATCCCCCTTACCCCGGGCATGGTGCTTCTCCATCTGGGAGGGCTGCTTGTGTTCTGCGCCGCCTGCATACTGCTCGGGCAAGCGTGGGACGACTTGGGTGCGGGCGGGCGATTCGCGATCCTGTTCGCGCCCACGGCCGCGCTCTACGCAGCCGGCATCAGTACGCGCCGTCCCGGCGGCGACCCGACGGTGTCCAATGTGCTCCTCTTCTTCGGAGGGGCGATACTGCCGTTCGCAGTCGCGCTGGCGGCCCAGTGCCCCGGCGGACCGGACGGCGACGTAGCCTTGTGGCTCTCGGCCGTGGCCTCTCTTGTCGCGCTTGCCGCGAACATCGCGACCCTCGCCGCGTTCCGGTCTCCCGTTCTGACGCTCCCCTATGTCGGCACGGGCATCTGGGCGGCGTTCGCTGTCACGCAGTGGCTCGCCGGCGGGGTGCTCGGGTCCGAGGAGTCCGCCGCCGCGTTCATCGTGGGAGGCTGCGCGCTCCTCGCGGTGGGCGTGGTCGAGCGTCGCCGGGGCCATCCCGCCTTCGCGTTCGCGCCCGATCTCGTCGGCGCCGTCAGCTTGCTCCTGGGCATGCTTGTGCTGCAGGGACCGCACAACGCCGTCGCCGAGGCCGCGTCGGTCCTGGTGTGCCTCGCCATGATGGTCGCGAGCGTCCCGCCGCGGAGCCAGACCTATCTCCTCTGCTCCGCCGCGGCGCTGATGCTCAACGTCTTCTTCGTCGGGTTCGAGCACTTCGGAGAGACCATCGGCGCGCCCGCCGCGCTCATCGTGTGCGGAGGGCTCTGCATCGGTACGGGCTTCCTGGTTCAGCGCGTGCGAAGGGCGCAGGCCTCCGCTCCGACTTAGCGTGTAGAATGCTCCGAGCCGCTCCTCACGCGGCGCGGAGGAGACCGTGGCCGGGGAACGCCTGATCGAGTGCATCGACCTGCACGTCGCCCTGGGCGGACGCGAGGTGCTCCGCGGCGTCTCCTTCGCGATCGAGGCGGCCGAGATTGTCGGGGTGGTCGGTCGCTCCGGACAAGGGAAGACCACCCTGATCAAGGCGCTGGTCGGCCTCCTGCCCATTCGCTCGGGCGCGGTGCGCATCGGGGGACGATCGCTCGCCGGCGCCTCGGAAGAGGATCTGGCCCGTCTGCGGCGCCGAGTCGGCGTCGTCTTCCAGGGAGGGGCCCTCTTCGACTCGCTCTCCGTCGCCGAGAACGTCGGCTTCCACCCCCAACGCGTCGGACGCGCGCGGCCCGCCGAGGTCCGGCGCCTCGTCGAGGAGAAGCTCTCCCTCGTCGGCCTCGAGGACGCCGCGGGGCTCATGCCCTCCCAGCTATCGGGCGGGATGGCCAAGCGCGTCGGCATCGCGCGAGCGCTCGCGATGGAGCCGGAAGCCATCCTCTACGATGAGCCCTCCTCGAACCTCGACCCGGCCACTCGGAATCAGATCGAGCGTCTGATCGTCCGCCTTCGGGACGATCTTGGGGTTGCGGCCATGATCGTCAGCCACGATGTGGACGGCCTGCTGCGGACGGCGGACCGGATCGTCGTTCTCGCGGACGGCGCGGCGGCGGCGGACCTCTCGGCGCGCGAGTTCCGGTCCAGCACCAATCCCGCAGTCGCGCGTCTGCTCGGCAACGCGCGCGAAGGGGAGTCGCCGTGAGTGAACGCAAGCACCAACGGAACGTCCTCGCCGTCGGCGCGACGGTGCTTCTGTCACTGGCGTGTCTCTTCGGGGGCCTGATCTGGATCACCCGCGGCGGCCTGCCCGGGCCAGCCGCGACGCTCGACGTGTACTTCTGGAACGTGGGGGGAAGGTTGGGGGAGGGGAACTCCGTTCGTCTCGCGGGAGTGCCGATCGGAACGGTGACGGACGTCACGCCGACCACGCGCCCCGCGACGATGGAGGCGGATGGAGCGCATCTCGGCCAGGAGACCGTTGTCCGCGTGCGTTGCCGCGTGCGGCGCGATGTGGCGATCCGCGACAGCTACCGCGTGCGCGTCGACGTCAGCAACCTCGTCGGCGACAGCTTCATCGACGTCATCCCTCTGAGCGAAACGGGCGCGATCGTCGCGGACGGCGGCGCCTTGATCGGCGAGGCCCCGCCCGATCTGGCCGGCCTCTTTCCGAGCGCCGAGCGCAGCCTGGAAGAGGTGGGCGACGCGGCGCACGCGGTGAACCAAGCGCTCACGGAGCGGGATCTGACGGCCGAACTCGTCTACGCCGCAAGGAGCATCCGCGAGGCCATGACGGAGGTCGCCTCCCTCGCTCGTGAGTTGAACACGCTCACCACCGAGAACGAGCGGGAGGTCGTCGGCGCGATCCGCGAGGTCTCCCGTGCGGCGCGGAGCCTCGGCGAGGCCGGCGCGAGCATCGAGTCGCTCGTCGGCGACGCGGAGAACAAGGCGGCCCTCGAGCGGACCATCCACTCCGCCGTGAACGCCTCGGCGGACCTCGAGAAGGTAGCGGGCGAGATGGAGCGCCTTCTCATCGAAGACAAAGGCATCGAGCGCATGGACGCCACCCTCACGGCCGCCCAGCACGCCGCCGAGGGCCTCGACTCCCTCGCCTCCGACCTCGGCCGCTTGACCAAAGGGCCTCTCGGCGAACAGGCCCTCATCGCGACGATGTCCCTTGTTCAACAGGCGAGCAAGGACCTCTCCAAAGCCGCGAACCACGTCATCGACGCGGTCGATGAGGCGCGCGAGGAGTCCGGAGAAGCGCCGAAGCAAGCGCCCGAGACCCATGGCGAGATTGTTCTGCCAAAAGCGGCTCCGGGGCGAGACATGCCGTAGCAAACGTGTATAATAAGCGGTCGCATTCGTCAGAAGCATGCTGGAGGTAGAGTCACCATGCAGGTCATCCTGAGAGAAGAAGTCGACCGCTTGGGCTTCCCGGGCGATGTCGTCAAGGTCCGGAACGGCTACGCGCGCAACTTCCTGCTCCCGAGAGGCTACGCGGTTGTGGCCACCCCCGGAGCGATGAAGGCGCACCGCAAGCAGATCGAGGCGCGCGAGCGCCGCGAGGAGACGGAGCGCGCCGCGTTCGAGGAACTTGCCCGTTCGATCGACGGCAAGAAGATCAGCCTCACCAAGCGCGCCGGCTCCAAGATGAAGCTCTACGGCTCCGTGACCGTGCGTGAGGTCCAGGAGGCCATCAAGGAGCAACTCGGCGTCGACATCGAGCGCCGCCGCCTCGCCTACGAGGAGACCATCAAGACCGTCGGCGAGCACGAGCGCACCGTGCGCATCGCGCGCGACATCACCGCCACCTTCACCGTAGAGGTGCTCCGCGAGGGCGCCGAGGACGAGGAAGAGGAAGAGGCGCCCGCGGCGAAGGCTGAGCAAGCGGCCGAGGTCCAGGTCGAGGCTCCCGAAACGCCGGCGCAGCCCGGGGAGGTCGAGTCCGGCGACGAGCCCGTGGACGAGGCCGA
>CAZCER010000317.1:0-6366 GCA_964497385.1 uncultured Armatimonadia bacterium
GATCCACCTCGCGCAGCGCCGAGCGGACGGCCTCCGCGGCGGCGCGCAGAACGGCGTCTCCGATCTCGTGACCGTAGCGGTCATTGACGTTCTTGAAGTGGTCGAGGTCGAGGGCCAACACGGCGACCGGCTGACCGGAGCGCCGCGCGCGGGCGATCTCACGGCCCGACAGGTCAAGAAGGTGCCTCCGGTTGGCGAGATTCGTCAGCGAGTCCCGCGTCGCGAGCGTCTCCAGCTTGGTCTGGAACGCGTTGACGGTGAGCGTGCTGATCACGATGACGATCGCGGTGACCAACGCTCCGGCCGCCAGATTGTGAACCAGGTTGGCGCGAACCTCGCTAAGCACCGAGCGGTCGCTCCGCTGGATGATGACGTGCCAATCGAACTGGGGTATGTGCCGCGACGACACGAAGATTCGCTCACCGCCCTCGGCGTACTCCGCGACGGCTCCCTCCGCCGACGCGACGAGGAGCCCATCCGCCGCGGCGCCGAGGCCGGGCAAGCTGTAGATGTTCGTCGTCTCCACCAGTGTCCTGTCCGGATGCACCTGGATGACGCCGCTCGCGTCCGTGAGGAAGACCGTGGCGTCGTGCGACTCCCCGAACTCGAGAAGACGCGAACCGATGTCATCCAGAACCACGCCCACTCCGGTAACGCCCAGAAGGCGTCCCTCGTAGTCCTCGACGCGGTGATTGATGAACACGGTGAGTCGTCCGTCTTCCGCCTCATCGTTGTCGACGTCGAGGTCGGAGGCGACGTCCAGGTCGAGGAAGTCGTAGTACCAGACGTCGTGGGCGTCCTCCCGGCTGACCCGCTTCAGGATGCCCTCGGCATGGTAGTAGTTGCGCGTTCTGTCTGAGATGAAGAACGCCGACGCGTAGCCGTACTGGTCTCGGATGCCTTCCAGATACCGCGTCACGCGCGAGACGTCACGCTCCCCGCCCATCGCCCAGTCGCGGAGAAACGCGTCGTTGGCCATGAGCGACGCCGCCTGAGCCGGCTCCAGAAGGCTCCCCTGGATCTCGGAGTGCACCTTGTCGTTCAGGATCGGGATCAGCTCGTCGATCGCTCGGGCCCGAAGCGCCTCGCGTGAGACGCGGTACGACAGCACGCTGATAAGCATGAAGGAGAGGAGGAGTATCACGCTGAGCGACAGGTTCAGCCGCGCTCGAATGCTAAGGTGCGGCAAGGTGGGTCCCGCTATTCCGGCGCGCCCGGGCTTCGCGCCAACGATTCCAAGGATCATACGCGGCGAGGGCGCGGCGTCCTGCCCGTCTACCGCCCGTAAGCGCGCACGTAGTCCACGTACAGGAAGGAAGGGCTGGGCGTCTCGTCGATGCGCCAACCGCCGCCGAGAGCCAGATTGACCAGGATGTACAACGGCGCACGCGCCTCGGGGGGCGTTGGCGCGCGCCGAAGCTCAACCCCGTCATAGTAGAAGACGATGTGCTCCTCCGTGATCATTGTCCCGTACGTGTGGAACCCTTCGGTCATGCCCTCGACGAGGTGCGGGGCGCCGTCCGCCCAGTGCCCGCCGTCCGGGCGCCAGAGGTGCACCGTGTTGTGAAGCACATTCGGATTTACCCCGTACTGCTCCACGACGTCGATCTCCGGGTTCGTGCGGGATCGGTCCTTGAGCCCGTCGACCCCGAGAAGCCAGAACGCCGGCCAGGTCCCTTTGCCTGGCGGGAGCTTCGCGCGCATCTCGAAGTAGCCGTACCGCTGCGAGAAGCCCTCCCCTTTAGGGTCGACCGACGAGAGCAAACCGCTGCGCCAGCCGTTCTCCGTCTTGCGCGCCTCGATCCGGAGCGCGCCGTCCTCAATCATGAACGGAAAGCCCTCCTCCGGATCGGCGAACCCGGCGTCTCCGAAGTCCCCCGCGTACGGCGTATGGGCGATCCAGCGCGTGCCCGGCCCCCAAGCCGACACGTCAAGCGGGCCGTCGAACTCCTCCGCGAACGTGAGGCGATAGTCCTCCAGGTCCAGCGTAACCGGCCCGAGCGGGGGCGGGGGCGCCTCTCGGTCGACCGTGATGACGGCGACCTCGGCGGCGCGGGAGTCCTCCGACAGAACGGCCCCCGGGCCGGCCGCGAGCACGTGGTTCACCCATCCGCCTCGGCCGTCGGAGGCGTAGAGACCCACGACCACTCGGTACTGCCCTTCGGGAGTCTCCGGCGGAACCACCAGCGCCCGGCGGTACTCCACGGGTCCGTCCCAGGCGGCGGTGGGGACCGGGGGGCTATGGTCCGCTTGGAAGACCATGCGGCCGTCCCCATCCATCACATGCACGAACACCGAGTAGTCCGCGCCGAGATCGCGTCCCTCCCATCGGTGCGTCAAGTACGCGCCGAAGCCGGGACGACACTCCGCCCGGGACGGCTCCGCGGCGGCGACCGTCGCTTCCCCCGGCGGATCGTCCGAGGTGATGAGCCGAATGTCATCGAGCCACAGATCCCCGGCCTCGCCCTCGGCGAGACCGTCGATCCCGATGTTGATCCCGAACCCGGCGATCGGCCCGTGCCAGCGGCCGTCCGCGGCTCCTCCCCAAGACTCACTCCCCACCAAGTCGGCCAGCCGCAGTTCGACCTCGCGCCACGCGCCGTCCGCCTGGACGCCGACGCCCTTGGCTTGGTGGCACTGGCCGGTGCTGTCGCTCAGGCGCACACCGATCTCCGTCACATTTCGGCTTCGGACCGACAGCCGAATGCCCGTGAGCCAAGGCGCCTCCACGTCCCCCATCTCGCGCCACGCGCCAACATAGGCCCCGCCCTCAGCGAAGTCGGCGGAAAGCCGCAACGACCACTGACCCTCGCCGCACTGCTCGTTGTCCCGCTCGAGCGCGCCCCGCGCTCCCGGAAACTCCTCGCCCCCGACGCAGCGCCAGCGCGTCGGCTCGGACTCGAAGTCGTCGAGGAGGGGCATCGCGCCCCGGGCCCATGCAAAGGACCCCAACCCACCGAACAGCGTCCAGCAGAAGACCAGCGTCAGCCGCATTGCCGTCATCTCCCAACCGCAGTCCGCCGAAAACCAAGTCCGCCGGGCCACAGCGATGAGACGCTCCGGCGCCCAGCCGGTTCCGAGGCGCGCAGCGCCCGCGTCCAAGGGAGGGAGGACCTGGTCCCCGGAGAATCGCTCACAGCGGATGACGCGTGGAGAACGCCTCCTCGCGGCAGCCTCTCGGTTCGGGCCAGAGTGGAGGAGCCTTGACTTGGGCAGGAGCGCGGACGCACGCGAAAGCGCAACGGACAGCCCGCTGTCCGCGGAGGCGGCTCTGGAACGCGAACGGCGATTGCGCGAGGCGGCCGAGCGCGAACTGCGGACAACGACGGCGCTTCTGGAAACCGCCCTGGGCGAGAGCCTCTCGGGCGTGATCGTCGCCGAAGCCCCCGACGTCAGCATCCGCACCATGAACGCCATCGCGCGGGAGATCCTCGGAGCGGCCGAGGAGGGCCTCGACGCGACCGCATGGTGGCGTTCCGGCGTCTGGGAGAACGGGCGGCTGGACGGCTCGCCGTCTCCCGAGGGCGAGGAGCCGCTCGCGCGAGCGGTCCTGCGTGGTGAGGCGACGCGCGGCGCGCGCCTTCGCGTCCGGCGCGCCGACGGCGAGGAGCGCCAGGTCATCGCGAACGCGACGCCGGTGCGAGACGACTCCGGCGCCGTCGTTGCGGGCGTTGTGGTCTTCTCGGACGTCACCGCGGAGCCGGCGCCGGACGAGGATGCACTGGAGGGCGCAACTCGAGTCGCGGCCATGCTTCGAGCCGCCCCCGTCGGGATCGTGCTCACCGCCAACCGCACCGTGGTGGACGTGAACGACAGGTTCCTGGAGATGCTGGGGCGGGCGCGCGAGGAGGTCATCGGGTCCGGCGCGGCGGCCTTCTACGCCGATGACCGCGAAGCGCGGCGGATCGGGCTTGACATGTACGCCCAGCTCGCGCAGACGGGGGTGAGCAACGTCGAGACCCGGTACGTGCGCTCCGACGGGCGGGTCTTGGACGTCCTGCTGCGCTCGTTTCCGCTCCGCCCCGAAGACCTGTCGGGCGAGATCGTGACCGCCGTTCTCGACATCACCGACCGCAAAGCGGCGGAGGCCAGCCTCGCGGCGGAGAGGAATCTCCTCCGGACCCTGATCGATCATCTCCCCCACGAGGTCTTCGTCAAGGACCGGGCCAGCCGCTTCATCGAGGCGAACATGGAGGTCCTACGGCGCGCCGGGCTGTCGGCGGAGGAACTGCTGGGCAAGAGCGATTTTGATCTTATGGACGCCGATCGGGCCGCGCTGCACTACGAGGAGGAGCAGCGCCTCATGGCGACCGGCGAGGGTTTCCTGAACCGGGAGTACAACGCCGTCCGCGGCGGCCAGGAGAGACGGCTCCGAGGCGCCAAGCTGCCGCTGCGCGATGAGAACGGCGACGTAATCGGTCTCGTTGGCTTCAACCTCGACATCACCGAACAGCATGAACTCCTGTGCGCGGCGGAGGAGAACGAGGCGCGCTTCCGGTCGCTCGTTCAGGAACTCCCCCTTGGCCTGTTCGTCTTCGGTCCCGCCGGCCTCAAGTATGCGAACCCGGCGGGGCTTGCGATGTTCGGCGTGGACAACCTGCAGTCCGTCCTCGGACGGGACGTTCTCGAGAGCGTGCATCCGGACGACCGGCCCCACCTGACGGAGCGCGCCAAAGCCGCGCTTGAGGCCGGGGAGAGCACGCCTCTCATCCCGGCCTCGTGCATTCGGAGGGATGGCAGCGTCTTCCACGTCGCCGTGAAGAGCATCCCCTGCGTCTGGGAGGGCGAGGTCTCCGCGCTCTCGATCCTCATCGACTCGACGGACCTGGAGCAGGCGCAGCGCGCGCTTCGAACCGCTGAGCGCGAGAAGGCCGCCATCCTCGACGCCATCTCCGATGAGGTCGTCTACCTGGACCCGGAGATGCGCATCGTTTGGGCCAACCGCGCCTACGGCGAGCGCCAGCGCTCCGAGGACGGCGCGGATCCGGGCCGCTCCAGCCCGCACTGCAACGCGATCGAGGACGGCGTCTGCCCCGTCCGGCAGGTGCTGGACACCGGCTCGCCGCAGATCGCGGAAGTCCATCGCGCCGACGGAAGGCGATGGCTCGTGGGCGCGTATCCGGTCCTCGACGACGACGGAGCGCTGCGGGGCGTCGTCGAGGTCGCCCGCGACATCACCGACCAGCGCAAGGCGGAGGAAAGTCTCGGCCGGGCGCAGCGCCTCGAGAGCATCGGCGTTCTTGCGGGCGGAATCGCGCATGACTTCAACAACATCCTGAGCGTGATCTGCGGCTTCACGGACCTTGTGGCGTCTTCGCTTGCCGCCGAGAGCCAGGAGAAGGCATGGCTCGACAACGTGCTCGCCGCGGGTGACCGCGCGCGCGACCTCGTGCGGCAGATCCTCACATTCAGCCGCAAGACGGCCGCGGAGACGATGCCTCTCGAACTCGCGCCCATCGTCAAGGAGGTCGCGAAGTTCATCCGCGCGTCGCTCCCAAGCACGATCTCCATCGAGATCGACGTCGACCCGGCCTGTCGCATGGTGCTCGCCGACCCGACTCAGATGCATCAGGTTCTCATGAACCTCTGCACCAACGCCGCCCAAGCCATGGGGCAGGCGTCAGGCGTTCTCGAGATACGGCTCCAGGAGGCCGAGGTCGACGACGCGCTCGCCAGGCGAATCCGGAACCTGAACCCGGGAACGTACGCGCGCCTCACGGTCAGCGACACCGGCCAAGGGATGGACAAGGAGACGGTCGCTCGAATCTTCGAGCCGTTCTTCTCGACCAAGGCGCCCGGCGAGGGGACCGGGCTCGGCCTCTCGACCGTGCACGGCATCGTGATGACGCACGGGGGCGCCATCACCGTCTACAGCGAGCCCAATGTCGGAAGCACCTTCCACGTCTACCTGCCCCTCTGCGAGTACGACCTGGACCAGCCCGCGCAGCCCGCAGCCGAGCCCCCGTCCGGGACGGGCCGGATCCTCCTGGTTGACGATGAGCAAGCGCTGCTGATGATGACCACGGAGATACTCACCGGGCTTGGGTACGCGGTCAGCGGGTTCGTCGACAGCCGCGAGGCGTTGCGCGCGTTTCTCGAGGGCCCCGAGGACTTCGACATCGTGGTCACCGACCAGACGATGCCCAATCTGACCGGAGCGCAGCTCGCCGCGACCGTCCGCTTCGAACGCCCTGACATCCCCATCATCATCGTGACAGGCTACACGCAGCACGTGGAGACTCACTCCGTCGAGACCCTCGGCCTCAGCGCGGTGATCCTCAAGCCTTTCACGCGCCACGAACTCGCGAGCGCCATTCGCAACGCGCTCGACGAGCGCGCCGCGATGGCTTAGCGACCGCGTCGGTC
>CAZCER010000318.1:0-6366 GCA_964497385.1 uncultured Armatimonadia bacterium
CGCCCTTCACGCCCCTCGAGATCAACGGTAACACGGTGAGCTGCATCCTGCGGGACGTGTCGTTCGGCCAGGGAGCGCTCCCGACGAGCATCCGTGCGAAGGACCGTGAGATCCTCGACGGTCCCGCTCGGTTCCTTGTCGAGACCGCCGAGGGCCCGGCCGACTGGCGCTCCACCGGGCCGGAGGTGCGCCATGAGGGCCCGGGGCTCGCGCGCGTGTCGGCCGTGAGCGAGGCGCACGGCCTCCGTCTCGAGACAAGCGCGGCCATGGAGGCTGATGGATGTGTCTCGTTCGTCTGCCGGCTTCGGGCCGAACGGGGCGTGGCGCTCTCGGACACGCGCCTGGAGATACCTCTCCGCGAGGAGATCGCCCAGTACGCCATGGGGTTCGGACAGCGCGGAGGCTACAGGCCCGCCGAGATCCACTGGAAGTGGAACATCGACCACGCCGACAACCAGCTCTGGGTCGGCGACTGTGACGGCGGCGTCCAGCTCACGCTCCAGCCCGACCGCGACGCCTGGGACGTCGTCACGCTCCACCCGGCGGGTCTGCCCGAGGGCTGGCACAACGGAGGGAAGGGTGGCTGCGACCTCCTCGAGGACGACGGCAAGGTCGTGCTGCGCGCCTATACCGGAGAGCGCGCTCTCACGGCGGGTGAGGAGGTTGCGTTCCGGTTCCGGCTCCTGGTGACCCCCCTCAAGCCGATCGATCCGCGCCACTGGAGCTGGCGGTACGCCGACCCGAGTCAGGGCGGAACCGTCGTCCACGTCCACCATGCGTGCCCCGAGAACCCTTACATCAACTACCCGTTTCTCACCGCGGACAAGCTCGCGGGGCTGGTTCAGCGCGTGAGGGGCATGGAGCGGCGCGTCGATCAGGGCTCTCTCTCGTACCCGGCCGAGAGCAACTGGAACGTTGAGCGCGGGTCGCTTCATCTGTGGACGCGTCTCGCGTTCAACCCCACCGTCCGACGGGAGCGCGACGCCTCTCTGAACCAGGAACTCGTGACCCTCGCGTTTGCGAACGACGACGCTCTCGGCTTCTACTGGAACGTCGATGTCGGCGGCATGCGCTGCTATGTGCGGAAAGGCTCGCCCTCGCTCAACCAGTACCCGACCATGGTCGATGCATCCGCGCCCGAGTGGCGCCCGGGTGAGAGCCACCTGCTCTCGCTGTCGTGGGAGGGCACGACGCTGCGCATCTACATAGACGGTCAGCTTCGCGGGGAGGGCCCCTACGCGGGCCTCACCGGGGCCGACCTCACGGACGCCCGACTCGTGTTCTCCGGAACCGGCTTCGCGCTCGATGCCGTCCAGGTGAGCCGCGAGCCCTATACGGGCGGCGACAGGACCGCCAGCGCGGACGCGGGGACGCTCCTGCTCGACACGTTCTCGAGCGTCAGCGAGCGGGAAACTGCGCCCGAGCGCATCGCGGAGGGTCACGTCGGGCGCCTGAGCGGGACGGTCGAGTGGCGCCCAGGTGAGACCGGGCAGGAACTGCGTCTCTCCTGCCGCTCCGCACCCGGTGACGCGAATGGCGTGAACGTCTACTACACCGTCCGCGAACTCAGCAATCACGTCACGGAGATGTGGCCGCTGCGGAGCCTCGGCGAGGAGGTCTTCTCGCAAACCGAGACCTTTGTCTACTCCGTCGAGAAGACGTTCTTCGGCCAGGCGGGCGGCGGGTACCCGTGGCTTCAGGAGCACCTCGTCGCAGGCTACGTCCCCGGATGGCGACAGCCGCTCGGTGAGGACCACGACGCGGCGATCGGCACGGTCGGGCTCTCGCGCTGGCACAACTTCTACGTCGAGGGCATGCGGTGGCTCATGGAGCGAACCGGCGTGGACGGGCTCTATCTGGACGGCATCGGCTATGACCGCGAGATCATGAAGCGCATCGCGAAAGTCATGGCGCGCACGAACCCCGACTACCGCGTGAACTTCCACAGTGGCAACAACTACGACTTCATGGACTGGCGCTGCAGCCCGCTGAACCAGTACATGGAGCATCTGCCCTACTTCAGCAACCTGTGGATCGGCGAGATGTACGACTACGACCGCGGGCCGGACTATTGGCTTATTGAGATCTCAGGCCTCCCGTTCGGCCTCACCAGCGAGATGCTGGAGTACAGCACCGGCGGGAACGCCCACCGCGGCATGGTCTACGGCATGACGAGCCGGCAGCATCCGTCGGCTCCGGCCATGTGGCGGTTCTGGGATGAGGTCCGGATCCAGGACGCCGAGTGGCTCGGCTACTGGGACGCGCGCTGCCCCGTCCACACCGACCAGCCGAGCGTGCTCGCAACCGTCTACCGCTGGCCGGACAGAGCGCTTATCGCACTCGGGCGCTGGCCCGACTCGACCGAGGCTCCGCTCCCCACCCGGCTCACGGTGGACTGGGAAGCCCTCGGCCTCGATCCGGCCGGCTGCACACTGCGGGCCCCGGCCATCGACCAGTTCCAGCAGGCCGCGACCTTCACCCCTGCGGAGCCGATCCCCGTGCCACCGGCCGGTGGCTGGCTGCTCGTGCTCGAGCCGAGGTGACTTTCGACGGGCGCCCGGGGCGCGGCGAGAGCCGCGCCCCGGGGCACGCCGTCTCCCCTGACATCACTCGCGCGGCGCCACGAACGCCGCGCGCACAGGTCTCGGCATCGGGGCGTCCGCGCCGCGCACGGACCGCCAAATGATCTCGTTCAGGACGAGATCGTCGTTCACGTCGTCCTGGGTGAAGTCCATCGCGAGAGACTGCTCCGCTCCCCAGGCGCGCACGCCGTTTACCTCATCGAGGTCCCACTCCGCCGGGCGGCACGCATAGGGGCTCGGATCGGGCGTGGCCGTGAAGCACTCGTACATCGGCCGGGCCGCCGCGTCGAACTGGCTCAGCGGAGGTAGCCCGAGGATCAGCTCCATCGTGCGGACGACGGAGCACGTCGAGTACAAGGCCGAAACCACCTGGCCGCGCTTCACGTACGGCCCCGCGACGAGGCACACGGAGCGGTGGGCGTCCACGTGGTCGGGGCCATTCTGCGCGTCATCCTCCACCACGAAGACGCACATCTCCGCCCAGAACCGGGACGCCGAGAGCCCCTCGAGGATCATGCCGAGGGCGAGGTCGTTGTCGGCGACCGCGGCGCGCGGAGTGGCCGCGCCGGGTCGTGCGCCCGACGTGTGGTCGTTCCCGATGCGAATCACGATGAAGCGTGGGAGATCCCCGGCTTGGTCATACTCCCGAAGCTCCTCGAGGAAGACCTCGGCCCGCTGAGCGTCTCGATACTCGTGATCGATCGTCCGGTAGTCCGGATCGAAGTGCCCCTGCACCGCGGGGTAGAGCGACTCCACGGGAACGCCGATAGCGCCCGTGTTCCGCACGAACTCCCCGTAGCTGCGGTAGGAGAGCCCCGCCCGGGCGCACGCGTCCCAGAGGTAGCCGTTGTCCGGGATGAAGAGCGGATGGTTCCCATGCGAGAAGCCGCCCACGCCCACGTTCGCCCCGCCAGGCAGGCGGGCGGTAGCCTTGCCCCCGTAGCTCGGAGGCCACGTGCGCTCGGTGTAGTCGGTGGCATAGCCGCCCATCGACCACTCGTGACCGTCGGCGGACACCTCGGCCTCCACGTAGAAGTTGTCGAGCAGAACGAAGTCCTCAGCGATGGCGTGGTGGTTCGGCGTCACTTCGCGCCCGAAGATGCAGAGGTCCGAAGCGGCGTTGCCTTGTGGGAGGTCGCCGAACACCTGGTCGTAGGTGCGATTCTCCTTGATGATGTACACGACGTACTTCATCGGACCGCTCTCCGTGTGGCTCGCCGGGACGGGGCAGTCAGGCTCGCGCTCGGCGTGCCGGGAGGTGGAGTCCGCCAGCAGCGGCGAGACCTCATAGGCCAGCCGCGAGAGGCCGCCCAACTCGTCCTCGTCGGGGGTCGCGAAGACCGACAGCGTCCCGCGGTACAGCCCACCGATGTACTGGGCGAGGCGGTCCGGGCGGTCGGGAGAGTCCGTGGGCTGGGGGCCCGCGGGGTTCGCGGACGAGCTGTGACCCTTGCCGTTCGCAACGATCACCCTCTCGCCGTCGGGCGTCACGGCGACGGCGGTCGGGTACCACCCGACCGGAATGAAACCCTTCGGGCGCGCCCGGTCGGGAACGCTCACATCGATCACGGCGAGGTTGTTGTTGTCGGCGTTCGCGATGAACAGCGTCGCGCCATCGGGGGTGACCGCGAGAGCGTTCGGGGTGGACCCTGGCGGGCTGTCCGGGTGCAGGGCCGACGAGAGCGTCTCGCTGACCCGCCCCTCCACGAGATCCACGACGGTAACCGTGTTCTCATTCGCGTTGCTCACGAACAGGCGCCGCCCGTCTGGAGACAGCGCCATGCTCGACGGGTGCGATCCCGTGGCGTACGAGCCCACCACGGCGCCGCCCTCGGCATCGACGGCCACGACCTCGCGACCGTTCCAGAGGGACACGAGCGCTTGTCGCTCGTCGGCGGACAAAACGCACTCGAAAGGGTAGCTCTCGGCGGGGAGTTCGAAGCGTGTCTGCGTGCCGTCCGGATCCACCCGGAGCAGCCCGTGGCTCCGCTGGAGACACACGAAGAGCCTCCCCCGGCTATCCGCCGCGATACCCGCCGGGAGGTCCAGCACCGCCGGGTCGCCGATCTCCGTCACACCCGGCTCGGTGGGACTCCCTGCCACTGCGGAGGCGAAGTCATAGGAGTACAGCCGGTCGTCGAAGCCTCCGCTCACATGGAGCATCTCGCCGTCAGGCGAGAACGCCATGCCGCTCCAGGACTTCGGGACCTTCAGCTCCGCCACAACTTGGCCGGTCTCGGCTTCGACCGCCGTGACCTTGTGGTCGAGCCAGCCGACGTGCTGCACCGCGAGATACCGCCCACTCGGGTCCCACGCCATGCGGAGGGGCAAGTCGGACGGAAGATCGATCCTGTCCCCGTGCGGGTGCAGAGACCAGCCGTTTGGGAGGAGCACGGACCCGTCAGGCCCCAGGCCCGGCAGATCGGGGTCGGCGGCGAAGAGCAAGGCGAGGAGCAGAGCGCACATGGCGTCTCCCTTTCGCGCGATAGCCGCGCGCCCGGGGAGGAGAAGGCGATCCCCGGGCGCGCGTCGCGAGGAGATCCTGAGGCTAGAACCACGGATTCCACGGCCGGTTCCAGTCGGGACCGGTGGTCTCGGGATACGTGTAGGTCCCGCCGCGCTGGTAGGCGATGGTGATGGCGGTCTGGGACAGCGCCCCGCCGCTCGCGTTCAGGAACCCGGGGTCCTTCGCCCACTTGGCGTGGCCGTCGGTGAAGACCCAATTGCGACCCTCGTTATGGCGCTTGCCCATGGGCCAGCGTCCGGTCCCCGAGGCGTTGTTCCCGTACCCGGGGGCGATGTACCAGCCGGCGAAAGAGTTGCCGTTCGAGGTCTGGCTCCCCACATCGGCGCAGAAGAACACGTTTCCGGGGCACTCGATCTCCGCCAGAGCGCAGCCTTTGCACCCGTTGTAGGTGGCGCGGGCGTAGAGCCCCTTCTCGTAGTCGCGGTAGTAGCGCATGAGCAGGTAGTTGCCGGCGTACGAGAGGGGGAAGCACTGCGCCATCGCGTTGGGGACGCTCCGCATGCCCTCGTACGCGCCAGGCATCCCGACGGCAAGAAGCTGGGCCTCGTAAGCGTAGCTGTTCAGCTTGCCCCAACCGCCGGCCCAAGGGTCGCTGGGGCATCGGAAGATCTGCCAGTTCTTGATGTATGGGGCCGAGGCGATCGGGAAGGCGAAGACACCGCTCCAGTAGGCGTCGCCCACCGCGAACGGCCCTGAGCCGATCGTCGGCTGGCTGCACGGGCCGTCCCAACCGGTCTCGGGAAGGGTCTCGTCCCAGTCCTCCGAGTACTGCATGCAGGCGAGGCCGATCTGCCGAGCGTTGGAGAGACACGATGCCTGGCGCGCCTTCTCGCGCGCCTTGGCGAATACGGGGAACAGAATCGCCGCCAGAATGGCGATGATGGCGATCACTACGAGCAGTTCGATCAGCGTGAAGCCTCTGGTGCGTCGCATCGGTGCAACCCCCTCACTTCTCCTAGGCCGCTCTCCGTCCGGACGTGAACGGCGGGCGGGTGCGCAGAGCGCGATCGTGATGCCGACTCGAGTCGCGCCTACTATGGGCCGCGGCATATGACGGCTCCGCGAAGCGGGGGTTGTACTTCGGTTAGCTAACCGGACCGTCACACCACCCTAACGCGCACGCAACACGCCGGGCGCAGCGGAGAGCCGGCGCGCGGAACGGGCCCCGCTGCGGTGCGACGCCTGAACCCGTTCCGCCAGCCCTAGCGTGCGTACTCGATCACCACCGCGCTCGGCGCGTCGGGCGCCACCACTAGA
>CAZCER010000319.1:0-6354 GCA_964497385.1 uncultured Armatimonadia bacterium
ACTGCGCCACGCCGCCGGTGGAGTGGTCCCAACTGGTCTGGATCTGCATGTAGCCGAAGTAGTCCCAGTTGTCGTCGGTGGTCTTCTTCGAACCCGCGGCGGCTCCGGCGCCCTGGATCTCGGTCTTCAGAGCTTCCAGTTCGGCGCGCTGCTTGGCGAGTTCCTCAAGCTGGGCCTGCACCTCGGCGAGCGCGTCGTCGATCTGCTCCATCTTCTCATCGAGCGCGTCGGCCGCCGTTGCGGCCCCGACGGGCTCCGTGACGGCCGTTCCGGCGTCCTGCGCGACCGCGGAGACAAGCCCCGACACGAGCGCAAGCGCGCACCACAGGGGCAGGTAGCGACGCAATGAATGGATCATCCTCAGGCAACTCCTCTCGTCCAACCCGCAAGGGCTGGTTGGTGATTCGGCTATCGCCAGGGCGCACCTCCGAGGAGAAGTAGCCAAGAGACGACGCGGCTGACAAGGCGTCTCCGTGTGGACAAGCGGGGCCGTCTTGGGGTGGAATGGGGCTCAACACGCCCAACCGAAGGAGACGCCCCGAATGGTAGGATGGACCGCGCGCCTCATCGCTCTCGCTTCGCTGCTCGCCCTTCCCGCCTTCGCGGCGCCCGCCGGGGGCGGCCTCGTCGACGCGGATCTGTGCATCTACGGGGGCGCGTCGGCCGGCGTCGCCGCGGCGGTGCAAGCCAGCCGCCTCGGGCTCGCGGCCGTCCTCGTGGAGCCGACCGAGCATGTGGGCGGGCTCACCACCGGCGGGCTCGGAGCGACCGATGTGGGGAACTCCGGCGCGATCGGCGGCGTCTCGCGCGAGTTCTACTCACGGGTGTGCGACCACTATCTGACGACCTACGGGGAGGACTCCGCGCAGCTCAAGGCCTGCAACAGCGGCTTCCGGTTCGAGCCGCACGTGGCGCAGGCGCTCTTCGACGCGATGCTCGCCGAAGCCGGCGCGCCCGTATACCGGGGTCATGCTCTCGCGTCGGTCCGCATGCGCGGGGGGCGCATCCACTCGATCACCACGACCGGGGGGCTCGTGATTCGCGCGAAGGTCTTCCTCGACTGCACCTACGAGGGGGACTTGATGGCCGCCGCGGGCGTCACGTACACGGTCGGGCGCGAGCCCGGGTCAACCTATGACGAGCGCTACAACGGAGTTCAGCTCGAGCGTCCGACGCACCAGTTCACCACGCCGACCGACCCGTACCGCCGGAGGGGCGAGCCCGACTCCGGCCTGCTCTGGAGCATCTCCGATGAGGATCCGGGCGCGCAGGGCGAGGGTGACGATCGGGTCCAGGCCTACAACCTGCGCATGTGCCTGACGAACGCCCCGGCGAACCGCCTCCCGTTCACCGAGCCCGAAGGCTACGACCGCACGCGGTATCTCCTGCTTGCGCGCTGGCTTCACACCCGGGGGCCGGTGCGCGGCATCGAGCACTTGCCGTTCCACAATGTGCCGATGCCGAACGCGAAGACCGACACGAACAACAACGGGCCCTTCTCGACGGACTTCATCGGTGAGAACTACGACTGGCCCGAGGCGGACTACGCCGAGCGGGAGCGGATCTACCTGGAGCACCTGCGCTATCAGCAGGGGCTCATGTACTTCGTCACCCATGATTCCGCCGTGCCCCTCGCCGTCCGCCAGGACGCCGCCGAGTGGGGGCTCGCGGCGGACGAGTTCACGGACAACGGCGGATGGCCTCGCCAGCTCTACGTCCGCGAGGGCCGCAGGATGGTCTCCGACTACGTGATGACGGAGCGCAACTGCCTGGGCGCGGAGACGGTGGAGGATCCGGTGGGCATGGGCGCGTACAACATGGACTCCCACAACACCCAGCGCTACGCCCGAGGCGGCCGCGTCTGGAACGAGGGCGATGTGCAGATCCGTCTCCCCGGACCGTACGGCATCTCGTTCCGCTCGATCGTTCCGGCTCGGGGCGAGTGCGAGAACCTCGTCGTGCCCGTGGCCGTGTCGGCCTCGCACATCGCGTTCGGCTCGATCCGCATGGAGCCCGTCTTCATGGTCCTCGGGCAGTCGGCGGCGACCATCGCTTGGCTTGCGCGGGAGAGCGGTTGCTCCGTCCAGGACGTGGACTACGCCCGCCTTCGGGAGCGGCTCCTCGCCGATGGTCAAATCCTCGAGTACGCGGGCCCGACGAGCGCGACCTCCGCGGCGGAGATCCGGCCCGACTCGCTGCCCGGCATTGTGCTCGACGACGCGCGGGCGACGAAGAAGGGCGTGTGGGTCGCGTCGCTGTCGGCCTCCGAGCGCCGAGTCGGCACGGGTTACATCCATGACAACGACGCGCGCGGAGGAGCCGGCATCGCCTACGCGCCGGCCGTTCCGGAGGCGGGAACCTATGAGGTGTACTTGATCTCGCCCCCGCACTCGAACCGAGCCACGAACGCGCTCGTGCGCATCGAGGTGGATGGAGCGCTCGTCGCGGAGGTTCGCGTGGATCAGCGGAAGGCGGACGCGAACGGCTTCGCGCCGCTCGGGACCTTCGATCTCCCGGCCGGCGCGCGCACGACGGTCACGCTCTCGAACGAGGGCGCGGACGGCTACGTTGTCGCCGATGGTCTGCAGCTTCTGCCGGTGGAGCGCTAGCGTCCGTCGCCCGCGCGTCCGTCACCAAGGTCTCGCCGCCCGATCGGTCGAATGGGCGGGTGCACGCCTGGGCGGGGGCATGAGGAGATCGTGCGCGTGAAGGAACCGACGGAAGGGCAGGACGGGCGCGAGCAGAGCGACGCGCGAAGCCAGAGGGCGCCCGCGCGGCCATCGATCGCGAAGATGGCCGTGGCGGGGGCCCTGACCATCGGTCTGATGCCCCTGAACGCTCGGTTCCTGATCGACTCCGAGAGCATCCGCTACGCGGGCTTCCCCTCCACCATCAGCCTTTTCTACAACGTGGTTTTCGTACTGCTCGTGGTCTCGCTCGCGAACGCGCCGCTCCGGCGTTTCGCCCCGAAGCTGGTGCTGGGGCCGCAGGAGATGGCGGTCATGTACATCGGCCTGTGCGTCGCTTCCACGGTCGCGGCGCATGACTCGATGCAGGTGCTCGCGCCGGCCATGGCCCACGCGCACAAGTATCAGACGCCCGAGAACAACTGGGGCGAACTCATCCTCCCCTATCTCCCGAAATGGCTCACGGTCTCGGACGCGCACTCGCTCAAGAACCTCTACGAGGGCAACGCGAACCTGAAGGACCCCGGCGTCTACCGCCCCTGGCTCGGGCCGGCCGCCTGGTGGCTTCTGTTCTACACGGCTTTCAACGTTGGCACGCTCGCCGTCGTGAGCCTGTTCCGAAGACGCTGGATCGAGTCGGAGCGCCTGTCGTTTCCGGTCGCGCAGGTTCCGATGGAGATCATGCACGGGCGCGGGGGGTTCCTGCGCGACCCTGTCACCTGGGTGGTCCTTCTCATCACGCTCGGGATCGACGTGCTGAACGGTCTCCACGTCCTGCATCCGATCGTGCCGCAGATCCCGACCCGCGGCGAGGCGGTCCCGGCCTTCAACCTGGGGGGGCAGGTGACCGACCGGCCGTGGAACGCGATCGGCTTCACCCCGATCGCCTTCTACCCGATCGTCATCGGGCTGGGTCTGCTGCTTCCGAGCGAACTCGCGCTCTCATGCTGGTTCTTCTTCTGGTTCTGGAGACTCGCGCTGGTGCTGACGCGGGCGTGGGGCCTCGAGGTCGTGCCGGAGTTCCCCTACATCCGCTACCAGATGTTCGGCGGCTACATGGGCATCGCCGCCGTGGCGCTCTATCTCTCACGCCGCTACATCGGGGAGGTGTACCGGAGCGTCATCGGTCGAGAGAAGAGCGACCTCTCGCGGGAGGCGATGTCCTATCGGACCGCGGCCATCGTGCTGGCCGTGTGCTTCGCGGTCCTCGTCGTGTTCTCGATCGTGGCCGGCATGTCGTGGTGGTACGCGATCCTCTTCTTCCTCATCTACTTCGTCATCGCGTTCTCCATCTCCCGGATCCGCGCCGAGATGGGCCTGCCGTGCCATGACCTGCACTTCGCGGGTCCGACCGACATTCTCCCCGCCATGATCGGCACGCTGAACCTGACGCGTCCGACGCGCGTGGTCTCTTGGCTCTACTGGTGGTTCAACCGCGCGTACCGCAACCACGCGGGGCCGCACCACATCGAGGCTTTCAAGATCTGCGAGCAGACGGGGCTCTCGCCCAAGGTCGCCGGCGTCACGATCGTGCTCGGAACGGTGCTCGGGGTCGTGGCGGCCTTCTGGGGGGCGCTCTGGTGCTACGCGAGCTTCGGGGCGGCTCAGGGCTCTCCGTTCAACTTCGGCGGCGAACTCTACGGCCACATGGCGACCTCGCTCGACGCCCCGCAGAAAGCCAACGGCGGGGCGGCCATCGCCGGGTTGCTCGGCTTCGGGCTGATGGTGGTCACGCTGATCCTGAAGGTGCGCCTCCCGTGGATCCCCATCCACCCGGCCGGCTACGCCGTCGCCGCGTCCTGGAGCATGCAGTTCATGTGGTGCCCGCTCCTGATCGCGTGGGCGGTGAAGGGGCTCACCACGCGCTACGGCGGGGGGCGCTACTCACGGCGGCTGGTCTCCATCGCCTTCGGCCTCATCCTCGGCGACCTCATCGGCGGGGTCTTCTGGTCTTCGTACGGCATCTACATCAAGAAGCAGATATATAGTATCTTCCAGTAGGACCTACACTCCGGGCTACCAGAGCGCGGGCTTCCGGTCCTCTCGGTGCAGTAGGGAGCGCGGGCTTCGAGCCCGCTCGATGGTCGATGGAGCGCGGGCTTCGAGCCCGCTATGAGAAAGGAGGCTGAAGATGATCTTCGATCCACTCTACCTGATCCTCATGGCCCCCTTTATTGTGCTCGGGCTGATCGCCCAGGCTTGGATCCGAGGCGCGTACCGCAAGTGGTCCATGGTCGCGAACTCGCGCGGCATGACCGGCGCGCAGGTCGCGGCGGCCATGCTGCAGTCCGAGGGCCTGATGGACATCACCCCCGCGAGGGGCGGCCACGGGCCGCTCGGGAGCGTGCGCATCGAGGTCGCGCACGGTGTGCTGAGCGACCACTACGATCCGCGCGAGCGGGTGATCCGGCTGAGCGAGAACGTGTACGCCGGGCGCTCGATCGCGGCGGCGGCCATCGCGGCGCATGAGACGGGCCACGCGATCCAGCACGCGAGGCGCTACGCCCCGCTGACGATCCGGTCGCTCGCGGTTCCGGCTGCGGTGACGGCCGACAAGCTGGTGTGGATCCTGGTGCTGCTCGGCTTGCTTGTCAGTCGCGGCGGCGGGGGCGGCGGGGGGATCTTCTTCATGATCGCCCTGGCCCTCTACGCGGCGGCCGTCTTCCTGGCGGTCGTGTCGCTCCCGGTGGAGTTCAACGCGAGCGGCCGGGCGCTCCGCGCTTTGACGGACAACGGCCTGTTGCTCGGGCCGGAGATCGGCGGGGCGCGAGCGGTGCTCGGAGCGGCGGCCTCCACGTACGTGGTCGCGGCTCTGATGTCGATCGCGAACATGCTTTACATCCTGTTGCTCGCCCAACGGCGGTAACTCGGGGAGATGCAGGCGGTGCCCACCATCGAGCCCTTCGCGTTCCGTTCCTCGAAGCTCTTGCTCTTCGGAGCCGACGAGGTGGATCGCGTGGGCGAGCAAGCCGCTCGGTTCGGCGCGCGAGCCCTGGTTGTTACCGGCCAGGGCTCCGCGCGCCTTTCGGGGGCTCTCGATCGCGTCGCCCGGAGCCTCTCCGCGGCGGGCGTGAAGCATGCGGTGTATGACTCCGTTCCGCCGGAGCCGCCCATCGAGGCCGTGGATCGGGGCCGCGCGCGCGGCGCGGAGTTCGAGACGGACCTCGTGATCGCGCTCGGCGGCGGGAGCGCGCTCGATGTGGGCAAGGCGATCGCGGGACTTGCGCTCACGGACAAGAGCGCGAGGGAGTTCCATGGCAAGCGCTCGTGCGACGCGCCGGGCGTGCCGTGCATCGCGATCCCCACGACCTCGGGCACCGGTTCGGAGGTCACGCCCAACTCCGTTCTCACCGATCCGCAGCGCGGGGTGAAAACCTCGATCCGGGGGGACGCGCTGCTGCCGGAGGTCGCCATCGTCGATCCGACGCTCACGCTCTCACTGCCGCCCGAGCCGACGGCCCACTCCGGCCTTGACGCGCTCTGCCAGGCCATCGAGGCCTTCGTGAGCCGCAGCGCAAACCCCGTCTCGGACGCCGTCGCCCTGCGCGCCTGCGGGCTGATCGCGGGCTCGCTCGAGGCGGCCTTCGACGACGGGGCGAACCTCGAGGCGCGCACGGACATGGCTCTCGGGAGCGTCCTTGCGGGCATGGCGCTTGCGAGCGCTCGG
>CAZCER010000320.1:0-6350 GCA_964497385.1 uncultured Armatimonadia bacterium
CCGTCGAGTTGTGAGGGTTCGATGCCGGCGCCGCTGAGCGCCTCGGAGATCGCGGAGTCGACCAACCGAAGGTGCTGTCGCGAGGCGATCTCGGGCACCACGCCTCCGTACGGGGTGTGGGCGGGAATCTGCGAGGAGACGACGCTCGAGACCACCTCGACGCCGTCGCGAACCACGGCGGCGGAGGTTTCGTCGCAGGAGGTCTCAACACCCAGCACGAGCATGCGGCGTCACCTCCAGAGCGGCGCGGACGGCGCGGTGGAGCGCGACGACGGTGGGGTCCTTGAGGTCAATGCCCACGGCGACGGCGTCCTCGCCGGTGTCCGTGTAGTAGCGCCGGCGGACTCCCTCTTTGTTGAACCCGAGCCCCTCGTAGAGCTTCTCCGCCGCCGTGTTCGAGGCGCGGTACTCGAGTGTGACGCGCCCGAGACCGCGGCGGCGGCATTCGTCGAAGACCTCGAGCATGAGGCGTTTGGCGACGCCCTGCCCGCGGAAGGCGGGCTCGACGGCTATGGAGGCGACGTGCCCCCTCCGGTAGATCATCCAGAGAGCGACGTAGCCCACCACCTGGCCGCCAGGGGTCTCCGCGATGAGGTACGCCGATGATGGTTTTCGGGCGAAGTCCTCGACGATGGCGTCTTTCGGCCAGGGCGTGAGGAAGCTCTTCTGCTCGAGAGCGATGACGGCGTCGAGGTCCTCGACGCGCATAGGCCGGATCGCGGCCGCCGGAGGCCGCCAGGCCTGCGGTCCCTCGCCCGCCTTCGCCTCGGGCTGGGAGACCCGGATGTAGAGCGGAGCGACGTCCCCCGCGGCGTGGCCGCGGGCGCCGCGAGCGATCCCTATGAGGGTGGCCGCGTTCGGGTAGTCCCATTCCTCGGGCGCGAGGTCAATGTGATCCGCAAGATCGGCCGGCGCCTTCGAGGCGCGCCACGGCGCGCCGACGGCGAGGGCTCCCGGGTGCTCGGCCGCGAATGCGAGGGCATCGCAATACCGGACGGGCAAGGGGCCGAACAGGCGCGAGGCGCAGGCGTCGTAGACGGCCGCGAACATCTCGTCGGACTTGCTCTCGACCGCGGCGATCACGCGCCGGCCCTCCACGAGGTCCCGGTCCAATCCCGCGGCCTGTCGCATGAGGATGTCCACGGACGACATCGGCACGACGGGAACCCGGAGCGCGTGGCCGAGAGCCCGTGCGGTGGCGACGCCGATCCGCGTGCCGGTGAAGGAGCCCGGGCCGATGTCGACGGCGATCTTGGTGACGTCCTCCCGACGGAGAGCCCGCTCGGCGACGAGTCGGTCGATGCGGTGCATGAGCGTCTTCGCGAGTTCGCGGCGGCTTTCGAAGACCGAGACGACCGCGGTCTCCGCGTCTCCGAGAGCGAGCGACGCCCGGGCCGTCGTGGTTGAGAGCGCGAGGATCACAGCTCCTCCATCTTTCGCCAGCGGTCGGAGAGCGCGGCGCCGCGAGGTTCGACGCGCAGGGTCCGCTTGTCCGCTTCGGCCTCGATCACGATCTCAGTGTAGTTCTCGGGCAGCGCCTGAGGGAAGCGATCGGCCCACTCGACCACGATGATCGCGTCGTCGGACGGGGCGGCCTCCTGGAGCGCGAGTTCGTCGGCCTCGAGGGGTGAGTTGAGGCGGTAGAAGTCCGCGTGCACGAGAGTCGGCCGGGTGGGATACACCGAGACGAGGGCGTAGGACGGGCTCCGAACCACGCCCGTGAAGCCCAGGCCGCGCGCAAGGCCCGCGACGAGGGTGGTTTTTCCCGCTCCGAGCGGCCCGGTGAGGGCCAGCCAGTCGCCCGCGACAAGCACACGGGCCAGGGCTTCTCCGAGCGCGCCGGTGGCTTCCGGGGACTCGGTTCGGAACACCCTCTCTCGATCCAATACGCGTCCTCCTGACGCTCGCGGGCCCGAACGACCATTGCGCAACGGCCCTCGGAGGTGAACCTCGGGCTCTCGGGCGGCTTTATTCTCCCGGTGGTCTCCGACTGCGGCCACCATGCGTACATCCTAGCAAACTCGCCCGAGGAACGCTTCCGGGCAAGTCGGTTTGGAGGAGATGTGGGGATGTGGACCAGCACAAGCCGGCCGATTGGTCGGCGGCGAATCCCCGTGGGCCTCGTTGCGGCGACCCTCGTCCTCCTGACGCTCGCGGGCATGAGCCAGGCCGATCCGTCGGCTGCGGGTGCGCCTTCACAGCGCACGCGCGTGGCTCTCGCGGACGTCAGCGACGGGTCGCACTACAAGCACATGGACCTCTCGGAGCCCCTCGAGATGGGGCTCGTGGCCGCGATGCTCGGTGCGGAGCGCATCGACATCGCGCCGGAGGAGGATGTGACCGCCGCACTCGAGGAGTTGGGCTGCGAAGCGCCGCTCGAGGACTCGGAGTTGCAGCGGCTCGGGGAAGCCGTCGGGGCGCAGGTCGTGGTGGCCGCGCGATGCATCGAGGCGCGGTACGACGACTTCGCCAAGCACGCGGTCGCCACGGTACGGGTGCGCATCCTCGATACGCGCGCAGGCCTCGCCGTACGTACGTGCCAGGTGCGCGGCGAGAGCATGCGCAATGGGCACCCACTAGGCGAGCGACAGCTCATCGAGAACGCTCTCGACGAGGCGGCCTACAGCGCGGTCACCGAGCTGGGCCGGAACCTCACGATCGTCGGCGCCGTCTCGATGGCGCTCGACGCGGAGCGCGTCCGGGTGAACCTGACCTCCGAGCAGGGCGTGGTGCCTGGCACGATGCTCGAGGTCTGGGACAACGGCCGCAAGATGGCCACCCTCCGCGTCACCGAGTCGACGGAACTCGGCAGCGTCTGTGAGATCACCGACGGCGCCGATCCCGACGACCTCGCGCCCGGCATGACGGTGTACGTGACGGAGTTTCCGTCTCCGGACGCCCCGGCCGAGCCCGAAAAAGAGGGCAAGAAGCACCACAGCAAGTGGGGCACGGTCGTCGCCGTGATTCTCGGCATCGGTCTTCTCTACTTGGCGTACAAGGAGCTGACGCGGGATCGAAGCGGCGGCGGCCTGACAGCGGGCTTCCGCGGCATCCAGAACCGCGCGCAGGTCCAGAGCGGCCAGGAGATCGAGTTTGAGGTGTCCATCACAAACCGACAAGGCCAACCGGTTCCCGATGACACCGAGGTCGTCTTCGGCCTGCGCGAGGCCGCGAGCGCGACGGCGCGCATCCGCCAGACGACGCCCTACCTCGGTTCGATCGAAAGCCCGAAGATGACCGCCGACGGCGTCGCGAGCACCACGTTCGTCGCCGGCGAAGCCGGGCAGTCGGTGGAGATCCTCGTCAAGGTTGGTGGGTTCACGTCGTCGATCATCGTCGACATCGTGGCGGGCTCGCCGGCCACGATCACGCTCACGTCGAGCGCGACCACGATCACCGCGAACGGCGCGACTTCGACGATCATCACCGCCACGGTCACGGACGGATCCGGCAATCCGGTTCTGGATGGAACCCTCGTCGACTTCGCGGCCTCTAGCGGCGAACTCACGATGACGAGCGTCCCGACCACGGGCGGCGTCGCCTCGACGACGCTCCGCTCCACACAGACCGCGGGACCGGTGACGGTCACCGCGAGCGTGAACGGCGTGAGTTCTCAGCCGCTGATCGTGACCTTCTCGCCCGGGGCTCCGTCTCAGGTCATCCTGAGCGCGACCAAGACGAATCTCCGCGCGGGCGACGGCCGGGCCACCATCACGGCTCAGGTGCTGGACGCGTTCGGGAACTCGGTGCCGGACACGACCCAGATCACCTTCGGCGCGATCCCGACAACCGGCGGGACCTTCAGTCAGACCACGATGACGACCGTGAGCGGCCAAGCCGCGACCGAGTTCATCGCCGGTGCGACGCCGCAACTCGTGACCGTCACCTGCGAAGCGATCGACCCGAGCGAGACCCCGCCGCTTCCGGTGCAGGGCACGCTCGAACTCAACATCGCGGGCAGCACGCCGGACGACATCCAACTTCTCGTGTCTCCGGCCACGGCTCCCGCCGACGGCGTCTCGACGATCACTGTTCGCGCGACGCTCTTGCAGAGCGGCAATCCCGTCGCGGACGGCACGTCGGTCAGCTTCGAACTCGTGGACAACAACGGAGGCGCGGCGGCGATCCGCAGCCGGGACCTCGTGACCAAGGACGGCCAGGCCCTCGCGCTCGTCGCCAGCACCGCGGCGGGAGGCGCGACCGTTCGCGTCACCGCGCCGACGGGCACGGCCGCGGCCGAGGACGCCGCGATGACCTTCACCGGCCTCCCGGCCAACGCCATCATCCTCGCGGTGGGCGAGAACCCCATCCGCATCGGTGAGGACAACGCCGGGCACGCCCCCGAACCGGGGCTCGCGGCCACGACGATCACCGCGACGCTCACGGACGAGAGCGGCCGACCGGTGACCGACGGAACGACCGTGGACTTCAAGACCACGCTCGGAAGCGTCTCGCCCGGCCAGGCGCAGACCACCGGCGGACAGGCGACGGTGACCTACACCTCGCTCGCGACCGGCGTCGCCACGATCACGGCCGAGTCCGGCGACGTGACGGCGACCACCACGATCCAGGTGCTGGCGGGGCCGGCGGCGGCGCTCACGCTCGTGGCCGATCCGCTTGCCGTGCGGGCCGACGGGAACAGCTTTGCGACCGTCACCTGCACGGTGGTCGACGCCAGCGGGAACCTCGTCGACGACGGGACCCGCGTCGAGTTCCTTGCTCGCAACCGCGCCGTGGACGGGACGACCCCGCGTGTCTTCGTGACGCCCGAGGGTCGCACCGTGGGCGGCATGGTCCAGGCCATCCTGGTCTCGAAGCTCGCCGACGAGGCCACGGGCGATCCGATCGAGCAGGCCTCGCCTCCTGGCTCGGTGTTTGTGAACGCGACGGTGCCGGTGGATCAGGAGTACCCGATCCCGCCGCCCGCCTCGCCGATCCAGAACGGCATCGCCGACGTCCAGTTCGTCTCCCAGTCGGTGTCGGACATCGCGCTGGGCGTGCTCCCGATCAACGTCCGCGGCCTGGACGTTGTCGGGAATGAGTCGACCGCGACCGCGCTCGTCTACGACGACCAGCACAACCCGGTTCCGGACGGCACGGCGGTCTACTTCTCGATCAGTCACGGCATGATCCGCGGCAACGCGGGCACCGTCGGCGGCGTCGCCCAGAGCTACAGCGCGAACGGAGTGGCGACCGCGACGATCCTGACCCCCGGCGGGCTCGAGACCGGCGTCCTGAACGACCCGGCCTTCGACGGCTTCGTCGACATCATCGTCTCCGTCGGAGGGCCTCCGGGCGCGACGACGGCGGACGGTCTCCAGCGTGAGTTCACCGACGCGATTCTCTACAGCGGCCCGGCCTTCACGGTCGACCCGAGCGACGCCGAGGCGGGCCCGACGACCGTCACCGGCTCCAAAGACACCCTCGCTCAGGTCGGCGACCGGATCACCTACACGATCGTCGTGCTTGACGAGAACGAGAACCCGGTCGTGGACGGCACCGAGGTGAAGCTCGCGACCGACAAAGGCGTGCTCGAGGAGTCCACGGTCCGGACCGTCGGCGGCGTGGCCCTCGCGACGCTCTACAGCACGAAGAGCGTGGATGACGATCCCGTGGCCCTCGGCCCCGGCACCGTCACCGTGACCATCCCCCGCGGCTCGGGCCACCCGGCGCTCATCTTCAACTTGCCGTTCACGGTCGAGAGCCTGGCCGGAAGCGGCGTGAGCCTCAGCCCCTCGACCCTGGACTTTGGCGACGTGGACACGCAGCGCACGGTCGCGATCCAGTACTCCGGATCGGAGACGCTCGACTGGACCGCCTCCGCCAGCGCGAGCTGGATCAGCGTGGCTCCTGCCTCCGGCACGGGCACCGGCGTCCTGACCGTGACCGTGAATCGGGCGGGACTGATGGCCGGAGACTACGTGGGCACGGTTATCGTAACCACGAGCGAAGGCACGGCGAGCGCGACGGTCGAGATGACCGTGCCGTAACCGCGCGCCAAGACAAGCGGAAGACACGAGGGGCGGTCACTCCGGTGGCCGCCCCTCGCGCCGCCAGCAGGGGAACCCCGTAACACGGGCGAACGTCCAAGGCACTGGAAGACAGAGCGCGCGGGGCAGGGTGGCCGCGCCGACAAGGGAAAGGGGACTCAACGCTTCGCGAATCGGATCGCCGGCACGGCGCAGGGGACGCTGGTCGGCATGACTGAAGTCGATAGGATGGCAGAGCTGATGGTGTATGAAGCAAACAGATGTACCCCCCCCCCGAGGGTGGATGTTCGCGGTAGGGGCGCTTCTGCTGTTGGTGTGGTCGGCGGCGTCGGTTGCCGCTGACGGGACGATCCATGTGGG
>CAZCER010000321.1:0-5883 GCA_964497385.1 uncultured Armatimonadia bacterium
CGGGTCGACCCGCGCGGACCGGGGCGCGACGCTGCCGGTACGGGGTTCCGCGAGTGAGCCGGGCGACCTCCAATGCGCTTCCCACGCAGGCTTCGCCCCGCGACCGGAGAAGTCGAGTGCGCGTGAGCCCCAGCGACCCGGCATGGGTCCACCCTTATGAATGAGCGAGACCGGCGCACCGATGGCAGCCGAGCCAGAGCGGACAGAACCCGACGTCGGTACCGCGCTCCGCATGCGCGGCGTCTCCAAGCGCTTCCCGGGGACCCTTGCGGTCGACCGCGTCGACTTCGAGGCGCGCGCGGGCGAGATCCACGCGCTGCTGGGCGAGAACGGCGCCGGCAAGACCACGCTGATGCGGATCCTGGCGGGGAGCTTCGCCGACTACACCGGCGCGGTGGAGGTTGGCGGAGCGCCGGTGAACCTGCGCTCGCCCCGTGAGGCCGCCGAGTGCGGCATCGCGATGAGCTACCAGGAGCTGAGCCTGGCCCCGGTCCGCAGCGTCGCCGAGAATCTCCTCGCGGGGGACCCCCCGTGCCGCGGGGGCTTCTGGCTGGACCGCCGGGAGATGGAGCGCCGGGCGCGCGCGCACCTCAACCGCGTGGGCCTGGACATCGACCCATGGACCCCGGTCGAGGAGATCAGCCAGCACCAGGCGCAACTCGTGGAGATCGCGAGGGCTCTCGGCGCACACCCGTGCATCCTGGTCTTGGATGAGCCGACCTCGGCTCTCTCGCGCGACGAGGCCGAGAGGCTGTTCGCGATCCTCCGCCGGCTCCGGAACGACGGCCTCGCCATCGTCTACATCTCGCACCATCTCGCCGAGGTGATGAGCCTCGCGGACCGTGTCACCGTGCTCCGGGACGGCAAACTGGTTGCCACCTATGACATCGGCGACGTGACGCCCGAGTCGCTCGTGTCGGCCATGATCGGCGGCGCTCCGTCGGACCTCTTCGCGGCGCGCTCCGGAAAGCCCGGCGAGCCGATCCTCCGTGCCGAAGGGTTGAGCCGGTACGGGTGGTTCCACGACGTGTCCTTCCGGCTGCGCGCGGGGGAGGTCCTCGGCGTTGCGGGCCTGGCGGGATCGGGTCGGACCGAGCTGGCGCGCGCGCTGTGCGGAATCGATGAACCGGATGAGGGCAGCGTTCTGCTGGGCGAAAGGCAGCTCGCCGGACTCCCCTACTCCGCCGCCATCCGCGCCGGGGTCGTCTACCTCACGGAGGACCGCAAACGGCAGGGACTCGCCCTCCGGCGCACCGTGGCCGAGAACCTCGTCTCCGCGGTCCTCCCGCGGATCGCCCGCCACGGCCTCCTCACCCGCGCCATCGAGACCGCGCCGGTTCCCTCGGCGATGGCCTCCCTGCAGATCCACCCGAGTGACCCCGCCCGCGAGGTCGCCAGCCTGTCCGGCGGCAACCAGCAGAAGGTCCTGCTCGCGAAATGGCTGGCCACCGACCCGGAGGTGCTGATCCTCGATGAGCCCACACGAGGAGTCGACGTCGGCGCCAAGGCGCTCATCCACAAGGCCGTCGCCGAGGTGGCGGACCGGGGCAAGGGCGTCCTCCTCATCAGCAGCGACCTGCCCGAACTCGTCGGCCTCGCCGACCGGATCCTCGTGATGCGGGGCGGGCATCTCGTCGGCGAAATGGACGCGGCAGGCGCAACACCGGAGACCGTGCTGCTCGCCGCCAGCGGCGACGACGCCCGGCTCTCGCCCGCGAACGGAGCGCCCTAGTCCATGGCAGAGGCCTCGACGCCCCAACCCGTGGTTCGTGAACCGGCCGCCGGCGACCAGGCTCCCGGCTGGCGCCGCTGGGCGGGCTTGGGCGGCGTCTACCTGTTCGTGGTCGTCCTGCTCCTCCTCGGTCGAGTGCTCTCCGCCGACTTCTGGACGGGCGCCTTCCTCTTGCAGGTCGTGCGCGATGTCGCAATTCTGGGCATCGCCGCGGTGGGCGTCGGCATGGTCACGATCAGCGGCAACTATGTGGACCTTACGCTGCCCGGGATCATGGCCGTCGCGGGCATCGTCTGCGTCGCGCTGCTGCCCCAGGGTCTCGCGCTCGCGATCCTCGCCGGCGTCGCCAGTGGGGCGCTGCTCGGGCTGCTCAACGGGTACGTCGTCGGGTGCCTTCGGCTGAATCCCATCGTGTGGACCCTCGCCGGGATGGCCCTCATCGACGGCGTCTGCCGCTGGGCCTACGGTGGCAAGTGGGTGTACGTGCCTCAAGACATGGACTCTGGGCGGGCCTTCGCGGCCATCTACCGGGGCAACGTGCTCGGGGCGCTGCCGATCGCCGTCCTGCTTTTCGCGGGGGCGGCGCTCGCCGCCCACGTGTTGCTTCACCACACGGTGTACGGGAAACAGCTTCTCCTGACCGGCTCCTCGTACGAGACGGCGCGCTGTACGGGGGTCAACGTGCGCAGGACCGTGCTGCTCGCCTTCGTGTTCTCGGCGGTGATGTCTTCGATCGCGGGCATCGTGAAGACGAGCCTGAACACGTACGGCGACATCGAGATCGGACTCACCTACGACTTTCAGGCGATCACCGCCGTGGTTCTCGGAGGGGTGTCGCTCGCCGGCGGGCGCGGCGGCGCGGCGGGCATCTTGGGCGGGGTGCTCACGATCGGTCTCCTGGGCCGCATCCTGCCGCTGATCCCGGGGCTGGGCCAGGACGAGCAGCTCGCGATCCGCGGCGCTGTCTTCGTCTGCGTGGTCGCCCTCAGCGCGTACGCGATGCGAAGGGCGGGCCGCAGCGATGACTGAGGCCCGTGGACGAGACTGGCTCCACCGGCTCCGGCTTCTGTGGTTCGGGATCGCCATCTGCGTCGTCTTCACTGTCCTGGCCGGCGACAGATTCGCGTCGAGTGGGAATGTCGGCAACATCGTGCGAGCGACCACCACCGACGCGCTGCCCGCGGTGGGCTTCACCGCGGTCATGCTGGCGGGCCAGCTCGATCTCTCGATCGGCGCGGTCATGTGCACCGGAGGGGTCGCGGCGATCTCGCTCCAGGAGCAACTTGGCTGGTTCGGGTCGGTCTCGGTTGCCCTGCTCGCCGGAGCCCTCATCGGCCTCGTCAACGGCCTTCTGGTGGCGCGGTGCAAGGTGAACTCCTTCATCGCCACCCTCGGGACCATGACGATCCTGACCGGGCTGTGCCGAGCCCTGCTTGAGGGAGGCAGCCGGTCGGTCGCTGACGTGGCGACGGGCATGCACATGGTGGAGATCCTCGGGCCCGTGGCTCCATGGTCGCCGCGCATCCTCCTCGTGATGCTACCGGTCCTGCTGGTCGAGCTAGCGCTGCGGCAGACCCGCTTCGGGATGCACCTGTATCTTCTCGGGGCGAGCCGCGAGACGGCCCGGAACGCGGGAGTACCCGTGGATCGGTACGTGACCGGCGTCTTCGTGCTGTCAGGCGCTCTGTCGGCCCTCGGGGGCGCCCTGACGGCCATGGCCCAGAACACCGTGATGCCGAACCTCGGGGAGAAGTCGCTGATGCTCGTGGTCGCCGCGGTCATAGCCGCCGGCACGGCCATGTCGGGCGGGCGCGGTAGTCCGCTCTTGAGCGTCGCGGCGCTTCTTCTGCTGAACACGCTAAGCAACGGCCTCAGCTACGTGGGCGCCTCTAGGTCAGCGAAGCTGGTCGCCTATGGCGCGGTGCTCGCCGGGATCATCGTCTACGACGCGTGGCGCCAGGCGCGGCGCGAGCGAGTGCGGGGCCAGCGCAAGGAACTCCTCCAGGATCTGGAGGGGCGCCCGGACCTGCTGGACGACGAAGAGCTGGATGACGAACAAGTCCAAGGGAGCGAAGAGATGCCGAGGAAGCAGACCGACCGATCCCTGGCCATCGTGAGCGTGGCCGCCGTGGCATGCGTCGCGATCGTCGCCATCTACGCCATGTGGAGCAAGAGCCGCATGCCGGCTCCGACGAACGCCCCCGCCGTGGCGTCGACACCGACTCCGACGGGGCCAGCCGGGGCCGCCGCCGAGGAGCCCGCGGCGGCCATGTCGTCGCTTCTCGCGACCGACGGGCAGCCGCTGATCTACATCGACGACTCCCCCCTCAACCCGCCGGCGCGCCCCACGGACCCGGAGGCTCTCCCGGACGACGATCCGCTGCGCTGGTACGACTACGAGTACGCGGGCTGGACCGGTGAGAAGCTGCCCATGCCCGAGAGCCCGGGCGACGGCCCGAGCGGCAAGCGCGTGGTGTCGCTGCAGTACATGGACCATCCGTACTTCACCGGCTACGGCAACGGGATGAAGCGCGCCGCGGAGTACTACGGCATCGAGCTGACGACCATGGAGGCCGGCAACGACAACAAGGTCCAGATGGACAACGTCGAGCAGGCGATCGCGATGAAGCCGGACCTCGTGATCCTCAACCCGGTGGACTCCAACGGGGTCGTACCCATGCTCAAGCGGCTGTACGACGCCGGCATCCCGACCATCACGAGCAACCTCCTGCCCGTAGACGAAGGCATGAAGTACTGTCTCTGTTGGACCGGCCCCGACGACTGGGGCCAGTTCCGAATGTTGGCCCGCGAGTTCGCGAAGCTCATGGGCAACAACGGAGACTACGTCGTCGTGAGGCACGTGGCGGGAACGAGTTGCTACCTGTCCCGCACCTGGGGCGCCGTCTCCGAACTCAAGCGGATCGCGCCCGGCATGAAGTGCCTCGACATGCAGACCACCGACCTGCAGTCGGAGAAGACCAAGACCCAGGTGGCTTCCTGGCTGGAGCAGTACGGCGACGACCTGAAGGGCATCATCAGCGCCGACGACTCGAAGGCCCAGGTCGGCATCGCCGAGGCGTTGGAGGACGCTGGCCGGACCGACGTAGTCTGCGTTGCCGCGGGCTCGAGCCGCACGGGACTGAACCTCATCAAGGAGGGCAAGCTCCAGGCCGTGACCTACCAGTCAGCCGAGGGCGACGGCGCTCTGCCCATCGAGATCGCCGCACGCTGGTTCCGGGGCAAGCCGATTGACCGGTCGGTGTACTACCTGAAGAAGCACATCATCACCCAACAGGACGTCGACGACTTCCTGCCGGCCCAGTGGTAGCGCCGGATGGCGAAGCCGGACGCAGCCCGCGGAGGGGCCCGTGGCGCGGTTGGGCCGCCTGAGGCCGCTGGATCGCGTGCGGTGAAGTGAACCATCCGCCCCATGACGCACGGCCTGGCCGAACCACGCGAGGCCGCGGCGGGCCGGGCTCGCTGCGGCAAGCCCCGAATCGCGTCGCGCGCGGCCTGCGCCGGAGACCCTTCGCAACGAACGGCGTTCGCGAACGCCTCGGCAACCACGGCAGGGCGAAGGGGCGGAGATCTTTCGTCGATAGGCGGTGCAGCCCGCGATGGGGAGGCCGATGACCGTGGACGCCAGTGACAGGACAGGGCCGGGCGTCAGCGACGCGTGCGAAGGCCGTCTCTCGTCTTGCTGACGCGCTTCGCATTTCACCGCAGGCAGCTCGCCAGGCGCTTGATATCGGCGGCGACTATGCGCGGACAGTGCATCTCTGGCGCACGGCGCCCTCGCCCGAGATGGAACTCCCCTACGACCCGGACTCCGACCACTGGATCGACGCGTGGTTCCTGGATCGGAACCATGATGTGTGGTACAGGCTGGGTCCGCAGGGCCTGTTCTACCCCACGACCCTGTACTACGGCTGGATCGCTGCGCGGCACGGCAAGCGGAACATCACGCGTGTGTACGGACGCAGGCTGATTCCGCTCGCCTTCATGGTGACGGTGTTCCTCTGTCTGGCGCTCACCGGATTCGGCGTTCAGCTCGCGCTGCTGGCTCTCGACGGACGGTGATGGGTGCTGCATCCCGCCGGTCCTCCACGGCGGGGACGCAGGCGCCAATCGATAGTCAGACGGGAGACTGC
>CAZCER010000321.1:5893-6337 GCA_964497385.1 uncultured Armatimonadia bacterium
TGGTCATCCCCTACTATCTACCTCTTCTTCTTCTCCTCCGCCCTCTTCATCGCTTCGGCGAACCAGTTCGCGGCCTGCGGCTCCTCGCGATTCGGTTGCGGCTTCTTCGGCTTTCCGCCGGGACGCGGACCGGCGCCCGACCGCGCAGCGGACGGCCCCCGCTCGGGCCGCCCTCCCCCGCGTTGCGTTTCGCCTCGCTTGGGGCGCTCCTCGAACGGATCTCTCTTCATGCTGAGGGAGACGCGGTTGCGGGCGAGGTCGACCTCGACAACCGTCACCTCCACCTTCTGCTGCACCTTCACCACCTCGGCCGGGTCCTTCACGAAGCGGTCCGCGAGATGGCTGACGTGGACGAGACCATCCTGGTGGACGCCGATGTCAACGAAGGCGCCGAACTGGGTGACGTTCGTGACGATCCCCGGCAGTTTCATCCCTGGCCGCAGG
>CAZCER010000322.1:0-6327 GCA_964497385.1 uncultured Armatimonadia bacterium
CGGCGCGGCGTTGCGCGCCGGCTCGATCTCGGCGAGCACGCCCTCGATGACCGCGGCTGCGGTGATCGGCAGACCTCGGCGGAGCGCCTCGGCGGAGATGGCCGCGAGCCGCCGAGAATGCTCAGGCGACGCCCCGGCCAGGCGTCGTGCCCAGAGTTCCGTCGCCTCCCGCGACAGCACCGACCGGGAGTCGCCGAGGCCTCCGTCCCCGAAGAACGTCCTGATGTACTCCCCGCTCCGGGCGGCGAGGACGGCCATGCGATCGAAGCGCCCCGCCCACTCGTGACGGCAGGTGAGCCCGATCCGCACCTGAGCCAGCGCGGCCTCCTGCACTCGCCGTTGGCGCGGGCACTCGGGCCCCGCGTCGCCGAGCACCGCTTCGGTGAGGGCCCTATGGAGGGCGACGGCGCGCACGAAGCTGCCGTCCCACGACGAGGCCTCGCGCTCCGTGACCGCCTCCGCGTCGGGACTGTGCAGAACGTCGACGATGGGCTCGAGACCCGGGTACCGGCGCACCGCGAGCGCCCCGAGCACGGTGGCGCGGAAGTCGCCAATCTCATGCTCGGTGAGGCCGCTCTCGCGGAGGAGGGTTTCGAGGGCCAGCAACTCGGCCGTGTCGGTCGGCGGCTGCCCATCCTCCCACGCGCGCACGAGGTTCTTCCGGAGGGGTCGGCCTACACGCCGGCTGATGGCGCGCGCGAGACGCTCACGGCTCCAGCCGAGCCACGTTTCGCGCCACTCCCGAAGGAAGAGCCCCAGAGCGTCCGATGCGTCCATTGGCCACCTCCGCGGTGGCGTGCGCGCCCCGCCCCCGTCGGAACCGACTGACTATCGTGACAAATGGTTCTCACTGGCATGGCGATCCCCCTTCAGCACGGACACCATGAGGACATTGCGCATGGGCGCCCGAGGGGGTCTGGCCTGTGGCGCGGCCGCAGGGCGCTCGCCCGCGCCCCGCGGCCGCCCTGCGCCCGGCCCTCACCCCACGCGACTCACGACGGGGCCGTACCGACCATCGTACCGCACGCGCACGCGACCCTCGTCATGGAGCCGACGGAGCACCGCGAACAGCGAGGTGAGCGGCGCCTCGATGCGGCGGGCGTAACCCTCGCCCGGGGTCTCGACGCCGGTTAGTCGAAGAACCCAATCCTCGAGCGACTGGTGCGCCTTCAGCCCGAGAACCGACGCTCGATCGAGATACTCCTCAAAGCAACCGTCACGCTCGGTCGCCCGGGCTCGGCGCGCCTGTTTGTCGGCGGGGCCGCCGCCGAGAGAGTCCAGGGCGATCTGCATGTCGGCCTGGGTCTGCCGCTTGGCGAGCATGCGCCGGATCAGGTCGAGGTCCGCGAGCCCCGCGCCGTAGTCGGCCAGAGCGGGCGCGGCCTCCTCGATGCAGCGCGAGACCACCTCGGCGGCGGGGACTTCCGCGCCGCTCTCCGCGAACGTCGCCTGCAGCCCGTAGAGGCACGCGTCCAACCAGTTCTCCGCGAACTCGATCCGGCTCCGGACGGATCCATCCGTGTACTCCCGACGCCCCTTCGCGCGCACCAGCGCCGACAGGAGCAGCGCGCACTCGGCCGCGAGTTCGAGCGACGTGGGCGGGCTGAATGTCTCCGAGACGAGCACGAGCCTCCGGCCGAAGTGCCTCACAGGGCTGATGGCATCGTTGTGAACGGTCAGAACGCACCAGTGTCCGGGCGGCGGCAGAGGCTGGCGCTCGGCCCAGTGCCAGGCAAGGCCGTGGAGGCACTTCGCGGGACCCACGTCGGGTTCGCGGGGCATGAAGTGGTTCGCCATCAGCGCCTGGAGCGCGGGCAGGTAGGGCCTCATGGCGCCGAACGCACGGTGCGCCTCCGCATAGGACGCCGGTGACAGCGGCACGACGCCCAGTCCCGTGAAGAGGCCGCCGGAGCAGGGGGCCGAAAGGTAGAGCCGCGCATCCCGCCGCTCGGCTTCGTGGCGGAGCCAGTCACGGGCGATGGTGAGGCGCTCTCGGAGCTGGCTGAGCGAGGGTGCGCCGACGCCGATGCCCGCGCCCCAGTCGCCGGTGGGGTAGGCGTCGGGGACGGCCGAGGCGCACGATCGCAGGAGCGACGCGGAGACCTCCCCGTCGACCCGCCCGCCGTTCGCCTGGACGAAGCCCGGGTACCAGATCAGCTCGAGCGCCGGACGTCGCGGCTGCGCGCGCGCGGCGCCCCGACCCCGCGTCAGACAGACATGCCCGTTCACGGGGTGCGCCTGAGCCACGCCTCCCGCCTCCAGGCCCTCGACGTACGCGTCGCGCGCAGCCGCCGTGGTTGGCCAGAGGTGTTCGAGGAACTGCCTGGGCGTGTCTCGACCGATGCGCGCGGTGAGGTGGGCTTGCACATCGTCCGGTTCGACCAGGGGCAGAGCGGGCGCCCTATCGAGGTAGTCCTCGAAGGACTCCGTGCGGGCCGATGCGCGTGCGTAGACGGAGACGAAGACGCCGGGATCGGCATGGACCCGCATGAGAGCGAGCTGCATGTCGGCTTGGGTCTGTCTCTTCTCCACCATGCGGACGATCAGCGGCTTCTCGGGGAAGCCCAACTCGCGGAGAGCGTCCTGGGAAAGAGCGAGCACCTCTCCGAGCAGGTCTCCGGCGGATCGAGGCTCTCCGTCCCAAAGGAAGGTCGCCTGCAGCCCGTGCCGGACGGCCCGGAAGCGGTTCTCGGTGTACTCGCGCATGCGCTCCGGGGTGAGGGTTCGGCGGAGCGTAGTGTCGCCCTGAAGCGTGACCGAGAAACCGCAGAGAAGCGTCGCGCACTCGCAGACGAGTTGCCAGGACAAGGGGCTGTCCACGGACCGGCACTCGAGCGTCGCGTTCGGCATCCGGCTCCCGATGTCCGCGCCCC
Organism: uncultured Armatimonadia bacterium; assembly: GCA_964497385.1. GTDB lineage: Bacteria > Armatimonadota > Zipacnadia > UBA1398 > UBA1398 > CAZCER01. Next base: position 2,874 of record CAZCER010000322.1, read on the forward strand.
ACTCCATGGCGCAACCTGCCGGGTCGGGAACCGAGCCCACGCAGGCGTTGCCCCAGGCCTGTCTGGCCAGGCGATAGCTCTTCTGCTCGCCGGCGTCACCGAGGTGATAGGGGCTGTTCGCCATCAGGGCCGCGATGGCGGGAGTGTAGGCCGTCAGCGCGTTCCGGACCTCGAAGGCGGCCTCCGGATCGAAGTAAGTGCCCGAGTGCAGATGGCAGCCGAAGGTGTCGTCACTCGTTGGGCAGGCGCCGGAGGCGAAGGGAAGCGCGTCCTCGGCCTTGAGCTTCTCACGAATGCGGGTGAGCGACTCCGCCGTGCGGTCGTACAGCTCCGCGAAGCTCGAACACGCGCCGACCTTGTGCTCGTAGTAGCCGTCCTGCTCCTCACTGTGGGTGTAGGGGAGTTCGGCGGCGAGTTCGTCCACGAAGCGCTGAATGGTCGAGGCCGTCAGCCACTCACCGTTTGCCTTGAGGAGCGGGATCTCCCAGTCATAGCCCATCGTGGGACAGAAGTCAGGCGCCATATCGGCCACCTCGCCTCGTCGGCAACTCCAGAGTCTCTTCGCCCGTTCGGCAGGCCGCGATCTCGGGGATGGCGCCGGTCTCGAAGACGCCGTATGCCGTGAGGACGTCTCCCACCGCGGGGATGCGCCGCATCCCGAGCGGAAGGCGCGTCTCCCCGAGAAGCACCTCGCCCTCGCGCGCCTCGCGGTGGCGAGCGATCACGGCCAGGGGCGTGCGTCCATCGTGGTCGTCACCGAGCGCAAGCAACGCCACGAGGTTCGGAGTGACCGCGCTCGAGCAACCGACCGCATAGAGCAGACCGTAGGTTGCCTGGCGCTTCGGCTCGAGCTTGCGGGGCCAACAGGAGTGCGCGAGCGCGACCCGGCCGCCTCCCAGGGACATGGGCGCCGATGCGAGGGCGGACGGGTCCGTCAGCGCGAGCAGGGCCACACCGAGCGACTCGTGCTCGATCGCAACCGCGCCGAGCTTCACGCCCGAGACGGGGTAGTGCCAGAGCGCCGTGTAGTAGCGCGTGCGCTCCACGCGGTCGTGAAGCGGGATCTCGATGCGGACGCTCGAGTCCAGACGCGCCTCGCCGTCCACCTCGCAGCGGAAGAGCGTGCGCGGGGCGTAGGTGAGTTCGAACTCGTCCTTGTCCTCGTCGTCCGCGTCCTTCTTGGCGTCGGCCTCGGGCTTGCCCGCGTAGTGGAAGCTGATCTCCTGCCAGATCGCGGGGAGTTGGGCGTCCATCTCGACGCGCTTGCGGACGGTGAGTCCCTTCGCGTCCTCGCAGGTGTAGCGGTACTCGGCAAAGACGCGAGCGCCGGTCTCGGCGCTGACCTCGGCGCATTCGAAGCCGGCCCGCCACAGCTCGCCGGGGTCGTCGCCGGCTCCGAGCGAATCAGTGTGCCCGCCCAACTCGGCGTGAGCGCTGTGGAGAAGCCCCGACGGCGCGAACACGTTCAGGCCGGCCGCCTTCGGCGTCAGCTCCCAGATGCGCGCTCCGACGTGCGGGCCCACGACGGCGCGAAGGAACGCGTTCTCGAACACGCGCTCATCGAAGCCGTCGTGGTTCGTGTCGGCCTCGTAGGCGAGAGCCTCGCCCGCCGCGGCATGAGCAAGGACCGCGCGCGCCCTCCGCTCCCCTTGCGCGGCCTCGACAGTCACCACGCGGGAGTGGTCGGCGGGCTCGAGGGCAACGTTCACATCGGCGCGCGCGCGGCCATCGCTCCGCTCCCACGCGAGCGGCTCCGTGAGGATGGCGCCCGGTCCGGTGACCGTCACCGTCGGGTTCTCGCCGCCGTCCTCGGCCTCCGCTCGCGCCACAAGAGAGACACTCTCACCGTTGGGCTTGGGCGTCGGATCGTCGAACCGTAGCGGACAGAGGAAGGGCCGCGACTCCTCGGGACTGAGGAGGATCTTCGCGCCCTTCTCGAGTTCCCAGTCGAAGAGCGTCGTGCGCGCGATGTGGCCGGTCCGGCCTTTGGTATCCTTCGGGGCGGGCTCGCCTTTGACGCCCGCCCCGAGGATCTTGACCAGACACCGAACGGCCTTCGTCTCGAGACCGGAGACGGGTTCAGCGTCTCCGGTCTCGGCGATCTCGACTACCTCAGCTAGCAGTCTTGGCATTCCGCGCCCCTCCCAGATCGAAGGCGTTGACGAGGCTGCCCTCGATGCGCCGCAGGTGGTAGGTGATGTTCGCCGGGGTGCAGTGGAGCATCCGGGCCGTGTCCGACTTCGAGTGCCCTTGCAGGAGGCACCCGACTATCTTCCGGCCCTTCTCATCGAGCGACCCGACGAGCGACTCGGCGAGCTGAAGGTCGACGATGTCGTCCTCCACCGAGTCGTCGGCGCGGAGTTCCTCGACGGCCTCGAGCGGCACGCACTCTCTCCGCTGCTTGCGGAGGTAGTTGAGCAGCGCGAAGCGGCCCTGCGCGATGAGGAACTGGAGGGGATCGCCTACGGTGAGGTCCACACGCTCGAGCGCGGCGTAGATGCCGAGCCACATCTCCTGTCGGAGATCGTCGGCGTCGGAGCCGCAGCGCCGGGCGTAGTACCGGCTGCAGGAGTCCACGCGCCGGGCGAGGGCACGCATGAGCGTCTCTCGGGCGCACGGGTCTCCGCTACGGGCTTGCGCGATGGTGAACAACATGGTGGGTCACTCGCTCTCCCAAAGGTCTGTTGGGGGAACCGCTGCTGCGTTCGCGGCCGATGCGAGTGATCTGTGTGGGGGTCCTCGTCAGAGGGGAGGGATCCCGCTCGTGAGACACAGTACACCCGCATCCCGGTGGCTCGGTGCGCCTTCGAACTGACGGCTGGAAAGAGAGATCATCAGCCGTACGTCTCTGTGCGCCCAGGAGCCCTTCGCGCACACTATGTCGGTCATCGACATCAGCGGCACACCACCTTCCACAGGGATCGATGCACGGTCACACGACCGGGCGGCACGGCGTTGCACGTCCGTACCATGCAGCAGTATAGCATCGGGGCTGAGGGGCTTTAAGGGGAGGGGCAACTTCTTTTTGTGGGGGCTACGCGAGGGCGGACATACGACAGGGGTGACTTACGACAGCGGTGACGGGTGTTGGGGCAGCGAGCGGCGCAGGTATGCATGGTGGAGCGATGGAAGTGACACTCGGCGGCAGCGGCGCAGGCGCTCGGTCGCTGGGGTGGTGCCCTGGGGCGCGGCCCCGGTGATGCAGTTGTGGAGTGCGTCGGGCCGGCCCGCGCGACTCGAAGGGACCACCGACAGGGGCTGCCCGGTGATCTCCCATGCTGAATGGGACGGGCAGACGCGTGGAGACACGAGGCAGGGGAGGGTGTGACTGATGCCGACCAGGAGTCCCGCTCAGCTGAGAGACTTGGTCCTGGAACTCTGTCGACTCCCGCGAGAGACGGCCTGGGTCGAGTTCAAGGTCGGCAACGAAGACCCGCTCGAGATAGGCGAGTAC
>CAZCER010000323.1:0-2540 GCA_964497385.1 uncultured Armatimonadia bacterium
AGCAGGCCGTTCACGTACCCGAGATCGTCGGGCCAAGTGACGGCGTCGAACCGGTACCCCGCGTCCCACGCCATCTCCAGATTCGCGATGTTCAGTTCGAGCATCGCGTCGACCATCTCCTTGACCCACTCCGGGTCCTCCACGAGCGCCATCATCACGCGTTCCGTCCCCACGAACCAACTGTGGAGCACATCGAAGCCGAACCAGCCCCCACCGAGGATCCAGCGTCCTTCCGCGCGCCAGTTCGCGTAGTGCTTCTCAAGAGTCTCCCACGGCACGCGGTCGCGCGCGGGCTTCATGCGCTCCCGCGCATCGGCCCATGTCTCGCGGTCCACCACCGTGAAGTCCAGGAACTCCGGCACCGAGGCGCGGTGGCTCCACGTCCGCTGGGTCACGCCCCAGGATGTCGTGTAGACGCGGTACTCGTCGGTCTCCTCGAGGACCTCCTGCGGATAGCGCGGGCTGTTGTCGTTCCCAATGAAGGCGATCTTCTCGAAACCGAAGAGCGCGTTCGGGGAGACGCCGGCTGGAAGCCCTTCGGCGCGCCAGCGTTCGATCGTCGAGCCCCAGAAGGCGTCGTTCATCGGCACGCGGTCCGGCTCTTCGCGGCGGAAGACGCGAGACATGCGTTCGTGGGAAGTCAGCTCATCGGCCATCTTCGCGGCATCCAATCTCCGTCGACCGCGTCGGCGCCGACGTCGTTCTCTCACTTGGCCGCAAGAGCTTTCGCCGCCTCTCGCGTCGGGAGCGCCGGGATCGCGCCCTTGATCGTCGTCGTGAGCGCGCCCACCGCATTCGCAAGCGTCGCGAGGCCCCAGAGTTCCTGGTGATCGAAGCCCGTGTACGGCCGGTCGGCTTCACGGCGAACCATGTGATCGAGGAGCGCCGCCACGAAGCCGTCGCCGGCTCCCGTCGTATCGACCGTCTCGACGCCGTAGCCGGGATGCGCCGCCCGCGTCGTCCCGTCCGAGAGCGCGCAACCTTCCGGCCCGCGCGTCACGGCGACGAAGGACGGCCCCGCCTCATGCAGCTTCGCGATCCCGGAGGGGATGTCGGTGGAGCCGAAGAGGAACTCCAGCTCCTCCTCGCTCACCTTCACCACATCCGCGAACGGAAGGCCTTCCAGCATGCCCGCGCGCGCGGCTTCGGCGGACGGCCAGAGCGAGAGGCGCAGGTTCGGGTCATAGCTGATGAACGCGCCGGCGTCTTTCGCGATCCGGATCGCGTCGAGCGTCGCCCGCCGCGACGGATCTTGGATCAGGGTGATGGAGCCAAAGTGGAACGCCTTCACGCCCTCGAAAGCGCTTCGCGGGAGTTCTTCGCTCGTCAGGAGCATGTCGGCGCTCGGGTTGCGCCAGAACGCGAAATCGCGGTCTCCGTCGGCCGTGAGCGACACAAACGCGAGGCCCGTGCGCGCGGTCGGATCGAACAGCATCGGGCTGGTGTCGACTCCGGCCTCACGGAACGTCGCTTCGAGAAACCGCCCGAACGGGTCGTCGCCCACCTTGCCCAGGAACGCACTCGTCGTCCCAAGCCTGGCGACCCCGCAGGCCACATTGGCGGGCGCGCCGCCGGGGGCCCTGCGAAATCCGGGCGCCTCCATGAGCGTGACGCCCGCCGAATCGGCCACGAAGTCGATGAGGGCTTCGCCGAGACAGAGTACATCGGCCATCCGTGGGTCTCTCCTCTCGATGCGGAGGGGCCGGGTCAACGGACGGCCGCGGCGCCTTCGCGCTCGTGAACATGCTTCGCTCCGGAGAGCCGCCGGCCCTGGCGGCAACGCGAAAGCGCCGGAGCCGCGCGCTCGCCCCGGCGCTCGAACCAAACTCGCGACCGGCTCTACTCGCGAACCGCGACGTGCACGATCACAAGCGTGCTGGCCTCGACCTTCGCCCCGCGCATCTGGGGCGACTCGAGCCCGAGAACGTCGGCATCGGTCCAGCCGAGGACCAGCGCCTCCCGATCGGGGTACGCGTACCGCCCGTCCTGCACGTACGCGTCAACCACCGCCTCACGGAGATCGCGTGCATCCTTCGTGAGCGCGCTCTCCGCGTTCAGGTCCGACAGCAGTTCCGAGGCCAGCGCCGTCGACCGAGGGGTGGGCCCTCCGCTCGAGGGGTGCGAGGCCATGGAGCCCGGGTGCATGGACGTCGCGAACGGATCGCCCCAGCCCATCGGCTGAGGGTCGGGATCCTGCGCCCCAGTGGGCGGAAACGGACCTTTCAGCGCCACGGAGACGGTCTCGCCGGCGGGGAGGGCGCCCAGCGGGCTCTGCTGGCCGCGGAAGGACACCACGGCGTCCTCGAGCGCAACGCCGAGATCGTTCGTCAGGTCGCCTTCGAGACTGGCGTTCGCGGACAGCCTCAGCGTCCCGCCAAGGCCCCCTGGCATCACTACCGGCGCGCGGACGCCCATGACGCGCTGGTCCCACATCTGGATCGAGAGATCCCGCACGGCGTCCCTCGCCCCGGCCCGCACCTCAAACTCCGTGTTCAGCTTGGGCCCCTCGTCGGTCGAACCGTGGTAGTAGCCCCGCGAGG
>CAZCER010000323.1:2550-6311 GCA_964497385.1 uncultured Armatimonadia bacterium
CGGCGTCGGTCGCCTGAAGCCAGCACGTGTAGTGATCTTCGCCGAGCGGGTCGAGGGGGCGTTCGCGTCCATGTACGGCGCCTGCGCCACCGAGAAGGTGTAGCTCGCCCGCCGAGGGCTGAAGACGCTGTAGTACGACTGGCCCACCCCCGAGCCCGTGCTCGCCTGGACCTCCACCACCGACGCGCTCCGCACGCGGACGTCGCTGCCTTTCATCTGGAAGCCGAGCCCATAGGCGGCGACCGAGAAGACGACGACGATCGCGGGCGTGGTCGCCCAGGCGAGTTCGCGACGGTCGAGCTTCTTCAGCACGAGATAGTTCAGGGGGATGAGGCAGACGATGTAGAGCAGCAGGAAGATGCTGATCACCTTGAACGAGGGGGGCTTGGCCCCGCCATGCACCGCCGCCCCGTAGGCCGCTCGCGGCTCGTTGTGGTACCCGATGAAGCTCGGAGGGTACTGGCGTCCGGTGCGGATGATCTTCGAGAGCATCTCGGCGCTGCCGCCGCTTCCGCTCGCCGCCGCCCAATCGAGCACGGGGCGGTCCGTGAACGAAAAGGTCGTCATCCAGACGCGCCCGAGGCCGACGTCGCATGAGGCGACCAGAGGCACGCCGTCTTGCTCCAGATGCAGGCGGCCTCGACGGTGGGTTCCCACGCACACGGCCGTCGGCGCGGCGGGCATCGCCCCGCCGAAGGAGTCGGAGAGCGCCGGCACGCCGGTCTCGAGGACCTGCGTCCCGTTCACCTCGATCGGCAGGTAGTCGCCGATGAACGAGTCGCTCAGGCGCTTGTACTCCGCTCCGCCGGTGACCATGAGCCGCCCGCCGGCCGCCACCCAGTTCAGGAGCGCGTACGACTGCGCCTCCGTGACCGCCTGGGGCGAAAACTCATCCAGGAGGACCAGGTCGAGCCCCTCATAGCCTTTCCACTGGTCCGGCAGCAGTTCGGTCGTTACGTACGCGACCTCGACATCGACCGTGCCAAAGCCGGGGGTGCCGCCTCCGGCCGGAGCGGCCATCGGTCCCGGACCCGCGCCGGGCCCCTGGCCGGGTGCCGTCGGCGCGGGGGTGGGAGCCGGCGCAGGCCACCACTTGGCGGTGTCGATGGTCTTCATGAACTGGTACGAGCCCTCGGCGGCGTCGGTGCACACGAGCACGAGGACGTCGGTTGCCGCCTTGCCGCGCCCCTCAAGCTTGAACTCCTGCGCCGCGCCCCGCTTCGGTCTGAACACGAGCACCGGATCCTGGTTCGACCAGTCCGAGTCGAAGCGCGGGTAGAGAAACACGCGCTTGTGGGCCGTGGCCGGCATGTCGACCTCGCGTGAGAACACGAGCGGCTCGGAGCGCTCGATCGGGACGCGGATGGACAACACGCCCTGCACGTCCTCCGGACCCGGGTTGGTCATCTCCACCGAGACGGGAGTCAGCCAGCCGTTCCGGTACGCGCCGTCATAGCCCAGTTGCACGTCGAGGATCTTGACCTCGGCCCGGACGGACGCGGCCGCCGCGAGCAGGAGCGCCAATAGGATCGCCGCACGTCCCTTGAACGGTTTCACGCGCACACCTCTCACACCCGGCGGCGAGTTCGCCGCCTACGGCCCTTCGGCCCGAGCTGACCCTTGCCACGACGTTCCTCGGTCGCCGCGGTTTCGGCCTTCGCGCCGCGCGGCGATCGTCCCCTGTCCACTAGCGAAGTTCCCTGTCGAGCCCGCTCTGTTACTCCGTCGCGTCGCCCCGGGCCCCCGGGAGGGTCGTTCGGCGCGCGAATGCGGCCAGCGCATCCTCCGAAAGCCGAACCAGCACGAGTTCGGCGATGAGGCTGCCCGCGTCCCCGGGCAGCCTGCGCCTTCCCGACACGAACACTCCCTCGAACGAGGTCCGCCCGTCGGCGCCCTCTACGTTCCGCGGTTCGGACCGGATGCCCTCGCCCCACGGAGCGGCGAACTCGAGTTCCATGAGAGTCAGGAAGTCGCTCGCCGTCGCCAGCGGCACGACCCCGACCGCCTCGTACTCCGCCTCGGTGAGAATGCGCGTCGGCCCCTCGCGCGCCACGGCGTGCAACCCGCCGAGCAGCTCGAGGTCCGCGACGCGACGCGCGTCCGCCGTTTCGAGCGCCTGGAGCGCGCCTTCATACGAGGCCTCGCGGTCCGGCCCGCTACGGGAGTCCGAAGCGAGATCGGCTTCAGCTACCAAGAGACCTTCCGAGCCGCTCCAGGTGAGCGCCGTCTCGCGGTTCGCCCCCGCGGCGAGCGTGATGCAGGGCAGAGCGGCCAGGAACGGCGCGCCGGGATACCGAACGCGGATCGCCGAACGGCCGAAGGCGCTCCCCGTTCGGAGAACAAGCCGCTCCAGCGTCCCGACCTGACTGACCCCCATGTGGACGGACCACGTCCGGATCCGCTCATGGTGATCGCTTGCCATCTCAACGGGCCGAGATCCCTCCACCGTGCCTCCGAGCGGCAGCCTGTAGCGCCGCGCGGGGATCCGCCCGAGGGCATTGCGGAGACGCATGCGCGCGCCCCACAACAGCCACAGGAGAGGGGCGTTCCCGAACGCGAGCAGAAGGCCCATCGGGACGAGCCAGGCCCAGCCGCGCTTCACGGTCATCGCCGCGCACCCCAGCGCCGCCGCCCACCCGACGCAGGCCGCCGCGATGGCCGGCGTACGTTGGGTGAGAAAGGTGAAGACGGCGCCAGCGCCTCGCTCCCGCATGTTTCCTCCATTCCCTCGGCGGAGGCTTCCACCTCTCCGCGGACAATAGGACCAAGGCGAGAACGGAAACGCCTGACCACGGCAAAGGAGTTGGCACTTGCCTGAGAAGCCTAGCGTAGTCCTGGAGGGGGACGCCGAGCCTCCGGTCTTCCCCAGGGCGACTCCTCCCCGACCCGAGCCCCCGGTGACCCTTGTCGTGATGGGCGCGTCGGGCGATCTCACCTCCCGGAAGCTCATCCCGGCGCTCTTTCATCTATGCAGCGATCGCTATCTAGCGCCCGAGACCATGATCGTCGGCGTCGCGAGGCGGCCGATTACCACGGACGTGTTCCGGGCGGAGATGTACGAGGCCCTGAAGCGCCATTCGCGGACCCAGCCCCTGTCGCAGCGCGACTGGGACATCTTCGTCAAGCGCCTCCACTATCAGGTCGTCGAGTTCGACACCCCCGAGCACTACACGCGATTGCACGCCTCTCTCGACGCTCATGAGGTCGAGCACTCCCTCCGCGGCGACCGGATCTTCTACCTCGCGTCTTCGCCCCGTCACTTCCTTCCGATCGTTCAGCGCCTGCGCGACAGCCGGCTGATCCGCGAGCCCCGTGAGGAGCACTGGTCGCGGGTCGTCATCGAGAAGCCCTTCGGGTTTGACCTGGCGAGCGCGCGCGCGCTGAACGCGTCGCTCGCTCCCCTGCTTCACGAGAGCCAGATCTATCGCATCGACCACTATCTGGGAAAGGACACGGTTCAAAACATCCTGGCGTTCCGCCTCGGAAACGGCGTCTTCGAGCCGCTCTTCAACCGCCGCCACGTCTCCCATGTGACCATCACCGTCGCCGAAGACCAAGGCATCGAGAGCGGCCGCGGCGCTTACTACGACAGCGTCGGAGCGCTCCGCGACGTTGCGCAGAACCACCTGCTGCAGCTCTTGTGCTTGGTGGCCATGGAGCCTCCCGCGGTCGGGGCGGCCAAGGAGATTCGGGACGAGAAGGTCAAGGTGCTTCGGTGCCTCCGGGCTCACGGCGGCTTCGACGATTGGGCCGTGCGCGGC
>CAZCER010000324.1:0-398 GCA_964497385.1 uncultured Armatimonadia bacterium
CGTTCGCAAGCACTCCGACCGCGTAGGTTGCCGTGCTTCCGTGCCGGATGCTCGCAGGCTGGTAGATCTGCGCCGCGCGCTTGCCCGGCTCATCCGCGTCGTTCACCCCGCATGCGAACCGGAAGCGTCGGCCCGGCTCGGGCTTCGCCACCTGCACCAAGTAGCCGGCCGGGGCCGAGCACTCGGCGATGTAGCCGGGCCGTCCGTGCCAGTCGAAGCCCGCGGCGGCGGCGAGGGCCAGAGCCGCGTCCTCGTCCGCGAAGTCGGTGACCGGCCGGACGGCGACATGCGCCCATTCCTTCCAGTCGCCCCAGAGGAAGGCCCCCGGGTCGGCGGGATTCAGCATGTACCCGGCCTGGTCCCAGCCGGCCCACCACTCGACCGAGTCGGCCTCCCAC
>CAZCER010000324.1:408-6288 GCA_964497385.1 uncultured Armatimonadia bacterium
TTTGGCGAGATCATCCGCGCCTGCAAGGCAGCGGGCCTTCGCATCGCGGGCGCCCGGCGCGAAGACGTCGTCGCACACACAGAAGAGCACATAGACGCTCTCGTCATCCCACTTGGCGCAGACCACGGCCGAGAGGTCCGCCTCGCCATCGACCTGCCACATCCGCTCCGATGTGAGCATGGTCGGGTCGAGGCGCAGCGCGGCGCTTCCGGCCCACTCGGACGGGTCGCCGTCGAGGGCGATGGGGCCGGCGGCGCGCGGGATGACGACCTCTTCACCCGGCGGGCACTCGAGCGGGTCCCGGAACGACTCGGGCTGCCGCCAGACCGCGCCGCTCTCGAGGTCCTCGACCGTGAGCGCTCCGGTCGCCGGGTCGAGCGAGGCGCGCAGGACGCCGTTCTCGAGTGTGAGATCGGCGGGCTGGGCGGACGCGCAGGTCGCGAGCGACGCAAGTGTCAGGAGCAGGGCGGGGAGCAGGGGCAAGCGGAGCATGGCGGGCCTCCTACTGAGCCTTGCCAAAGCGGTGCAGTCCGTGCGGGGTACGGAGGGGCCGCATGGGGAGGGGCCCGCGGAGCGGGAGGGACCCCAACCGGCCCATGTGACTCCCTCGCCTAGCACATGGAGCCGGAGGCACACTGCTCGATGCAATGGGCCGGTTTGGGGCCCACCGCCTTCGGCGGTCCCCCAATGCGGCCCCTCCGTACACCATGTGTGAAAGGCTCATTAGCGTTGGAGCATCTGCCATACCCGTTCCCGCTCGGCGCGTGGAGGCCTTCATCATGACCGTGACCCGTGGAACGCCGTCGCGCACCCCGGCGCCTCCGTACCCTGTGCGAATGCGGGATGGGCCTCAGAAAGCACAGGCCGGATGGGGCCCCCGTCGCTCGTTCCTCGCGACACCCCATTCGGCCTCTCCGTACCCTGTGCCAGTGCACGGCGCCGCCGTTCTACCGCCCCTCGATCGCCTCGCGCAGAACCGGCGCGAGCACCTCGGCCATGCGGAGGAACCCGAGGTCCGTGGGATGCACGCCGTCCACCGTCGCTTCGCCGTCATCTCCGAGAAGGGGCTTGCCCTCGACGTAGTGGAGCCCCGTCACGCCGCGCGCGAGCATCCGGTCGTAGGCGGCGCGAAGCGCCTGGTTCAGCTCGTTGTAGGTGTCCCGCCAGCCGGGCACGACCGGCGCTTGCTGGTACTCGATGCTCTCGACCAGCACGATGGGCACGTCGGGATGCGCGGCGCGGAAGGCGTCCACCACGGGCTCGGTCCGCTCGGCCACCATGCCGCCGCTGCAGTTCGGGAGGCAGTCGAGCACATAGGCGGCCGGGTCGAGTTCCGCGAGGAGCGCCGCCATCTCCGGCTCCATCTGACCGTTCCCGCTGAACCCGAGGTTGATGACCGGGCGCTCGAGCCACCGCCCGAGGATCGCGGTGTAGGCCATGCCCGGCCTCGAGGCGCACCCGCCCTGGGTGATCGAGGTGCCCCAGACCACGATCGGCCGGTCGCGACCCTCGGGGCGCGCCGGAGCCTCGGAGAGCGTCGCGCCCGGAGGGAGGCCGATCTCGAGCGACTGCGTCCCGTTGTAGAGCGGCAGGTAGAGCAGGAACTCCCGCTCACCCTCGGGCAGGCCGCTCACGAGCTGTTTCTCGTTCGTCTGTTCGGAGGGTCTCCCCGCGCCGGCCCAGCGCCAGCCGCCGTCCTCCATGCGGACGTAGAGATCGAGGCCGCTCATGCCTGTGGCGGGCATGTGAGGCATGTCGAGCCCCGGCGAGGTGAGCGTCCACCGCCCGGAGATCGTACGGGCGTCCGTGACGAAACGCACCGCAAGGCCGGCGGAGTCGCGGCTGAGGCTCCAGACGGGGTCGCGCACGACGCCCTCGGCCCTGGCAGGAAGGCGGTCGTAGGGCGCCGCAACATCCGTCCACCCTTGTCCCTCGACTCCGAGCAGCAGCGCGTCGTACCAGAGCGTGTTCCCATCGGGCGAGACGGTCGCCATGTTCGGGTCCAGCCGCTCCGGCGACTCCGCGTCCTGGGCGGGCGAGGAAGAGGCGAGGCAGAGCGCGGCTAGGGTCGCAAGAGCGAAGGCGCTGAAGTCGAGGGTCATTGGGCGGTGCTCCTCCACGTGCGGGATGGCGCTCGCGCGGCCAGGAGGCGGCCGCCTCTCCGAGGAATAGCCCCAGCCAAGGAGGCGGTTCGTCATCCATGACCACGCGTGAGCGCTTCTTACGGATCGTGCATTTCGAGCGGCCCGACTATGTACCCTACTGGTACGCCCCCGGCATCGGAATCGCCTACAAGGAGGCCGTCGACCGCTGGATCCGCGAGGAGGGCTACCCGAGTACCTACGACGACCTCCAGCGCTTCTGGGGCGCTGAGGGCTACCATCACGTCGGGCTGCATACGGGCTTTCTCCCGGACTTCCCCGTCGAGGTCGTCGACCAGGGCGACGGATACCTTCTCATCAAGCAGCACAAGGCCGAGACGCGCGAACTCACGGACAACTGGGACCACTGCACCATGCCCCAGTTCCGCAGCTACCAGTTCGAGGACCGCACCGACTGGGAAGAGCACATGCGCCCGCGGCTCGACCCGTCGCACCCCGACCGATTGCGACCGGAGGCCCCCTCCGACGAGCCGACCGAGCCCGTGGCCGTCGCGTGCCCGAGCTTCATCGGGATCCACCGGAGCTGGTTCGGGCTCGAACGGCTCGGGGAACTCATGTATGACGACCCGGCCCTCATCCACGAGATCAACCGCGCGCAGACCGACCTCTTCCTCGACCAAGCCTCCGCCCTGGCCGAGAAGACGCAGATCGACGCCATCATCGGCTGGGAGGACATCTGCTACCGCTCGGGGATGCTCGTCTCCCCAGCCGAGTTCCGCGAGTTCTGCGTTCCCTACTATCGCGAGATCGCGGAGTTCGCGAAGCGCGTCGGCGCGGCCGTTGTCGACGTGGACTGCGACGGAGACGTCTCGGAGTTCGTGCACCTGCTCTGGGAGTCGGGCGTGAACATGTGTCACGCCTTCGAGCCCACACACGGCGGCTCGGACATCCGCCGCATCCGCGCCGAACTCCCGCGGTTCGTCATCTGCGGCGGGCTCGACAAGTGTGTGAACGAACTCGCGCCCGAGGACGCGATCGCGGAGATCGACGCGAAGGTGCCCGCCATGCTCCCGAAGGGCGGGTACCTCCCGAGCATCGACCACTCCATCCCGCCGGGCTCGAGCTACCGCACGTTCTGGCACTTCATGAACCGCATCCGCGAATGCTGCGATGCCCCGCCCGCGCCGTTCCAGGAGCACCCGCCGGGGTAGCCCGACCGCCCTGGGAAGCGCCGGATTTGGCCGGCCAGATTCGTCGCTAATGCGACGAGATTGGCCAACCAAAAAGCGTCGGATCCGGCCATCCTCGCGCTCGTACGTACAGTATTTCGATAGTACGTACAAGCAACTACAGACGTACAAGCAGCAGCAGACGTTTGCTGCCGCTCAAGCCCTTTGGAGAGGCGCGTAACAGCCCGCGAACGCGGCGTCACCCACGAACCCGTTGACAGCGCACCGGCAACCCGGTACTCTCCGGTGGTAACGCATGTTTGCACAAATAATCGTTTGCATCCCTGCACTTGCGGCGTGGGTGCGGGACAAGTTCCCTGAACGGTGGCGCGTTGTTGGATCGGGACAGGCTGGTCGTGCGGGGAGCGCGGCAGAACAACCTTCGGAACGTCGATCTGGAACTCCCCAAGAACCAGCTCGTCGTCCTCACCGGTGTGTCGGGCTCGGGCAAGAGTTCGCTCGCCTTCGACACCCTGTACGCCGAGGGGCAGCGGCGCTACGTCGAGTCGCTGAGTTCCTATGCCCGCCAGTTCCTCGAGAAGACCCCGAAGCCCGATGTGGACAGCATCACGGGCCTCGCGCCGCCGGTCTCGATCGAGCAGCGCGGCGTCGGCCACAACCCCCGCTCCACGGTCGGCACCATCACCGAGATCTACGACTATCTGCGTGTGCTCTACGCGGCCGTCGGCGTCCCGCACTGCCCCGACTGCCGCGTGCCGATCGGCGCGCAGACGCCCGAGCGCATCCTCGCCCGCCTGCTTTCGCTGCCGAGCGGCGCTCGACTGAACGTGCTCGCCCCCGTGGCGGCCCAGCGGAAGGGCGAGTACCGCGACCTCTTCGAGGACATGCGCAAGCGGGGCTACATCAGGGCGCGCGTGGACGGGGAGTACACCGAACTCACCGCCGACCTCGAACTCGACCGGCATCGTCGCCATGACGTGGACGTGGTCATCGACCGCGGCGTCGTCGGCAAAGCGGGCTTCTCGGCGGAGAGCCGCCTCCGGCTCGCCGAGGCCGTCGAGGGCGCGCTCAAGCTGGGCGAGGGTCGCCTAATCGCCGAGTGGAGCCACGGCGATGACGGCGGAGACCTCCTGCTCAGTTCCGAGTACTCCTGCCCCCAGTGCGGCGCGTCGTTCGACCCGCCGACACACGCGTCGTTCTCGTTCAACGCGCCACAGGGCATGTGCCCGACGTGCGATGGGCTCGGCACGAAGTTCGAGATCGACCCGGACCTCCTCATCGAGCACCCGGAGAAGTCGCTCGACGACGGCGCCATCCCCATCATGCGGTCTCTGAGGAACATGTGGCGGAGGCACATCTTCGAGGGCGTCGCCAAGCGCTATGGCTTCACGCTGGACACGCCGATCAAGAAGCTCACCAAGAAGCAGCTTCGGGCGCTCCTCTACGGCTCCGGCCGGGAGCGGGTGGAGTACTACTTCAAGCACCCGCGTCACGGCTGGGAGTGGCGGCATGCGAGCCCCTGGGAGGGCGTCGTCGCCCAGGAGATGGATCGCTATCGGAAGATCACCGCGCGGGGGCTCCGCAAGCAGTTCGAGGCGCTCATGCGCACGATGGTGTGTCCCGAGTGCGGGGGCGCGCGCCTGAAGGCTTCGAGCCTCGCGGTCACGATCGCCGACAAGTCCATCGCCGACGTGTCCTCGATGTCGGTGGGCGAGGCGCAGCGCTTCTTCGGCGCCCTCGACCTGACGCCGGAGGAGGCGTACATCGCCGAGGACGCGCTGAAGGAGATCCGCGGACGGCTCGGCTTCCTCTCGGATGTGGGGCTCCACTACCTGGCCCTCGACCGCACCGCGCCCACCCTCGCCGGCGGGGAGTCTCAGCGGATCCGCCTCGCGAGCCAGGTCGGGAGCGGCCTGGTCGGCGTGCTCTACGTTCTCGACGAGCCCTCCATCGGGCTTCACAGCCGAGACAACGCGCGGCTGCTGAAGACGCTACGGGGCCTTCGGGACATGGGGAACACGGTCGTCGTCGTGGAGCACGACGAGGACACCATGCTCGCCGCCGACCACATCGTGGACTTCGGCCCCGGGGCGGGCGAGCACGGTGGCGAGGCCGTCGCGCACGGTCCGCTCCGGAGGATCATGGCCTCCAAGCGGTCGCTCACGGGCAAGTACCTCCGTGGAGAGCTGCGGATCCCCATACCGGAGCAGCGCCGCGCCCCCAACGGTAAGGTCGTTACCGTGCGAGGCGCGCGCCAGAACAACCTCAAGGGCGTCGACGTCGACTTCCCACTTGGAGTCTTCATCTGCGTGACCGGCGTCTCGGGCTCCGGCAAGTCCTCCCTCGTAGGCGACATCCTCTGCGAGGCGCTCGCACGTGACCTCAACCGCGCGATGACCGAGCCGGGCGAGCATGACGCCATCGAGGGCCTCGAGCATCTCGACAAGGTCATCGTCATTGACCAGTCGCCGATCGGCCGGACGCCGCGGTCCAATCCAGCCACCTACGTTGGCGTGTTCGATCACATCCGCGCCTTCTTCGCGCAGCTTCCCGAGTCGCGCACTCGCGGCTACGCGCCCGGGCGCGTC